>NZ_CM191261.1:5067500-5180132 GCF_041475695.2 Xanthomonas sp. NCPPB 4037 | reverse complement strand
CAAAGTGTGATCATCTGTTGCTGGCTGCGGCGCGCAGAAAAGCGCCGTGCTCGCAGCCCGGTCGTGAAAAGAGGATGGACCAGACTAGCACCCGGGGCAGGGTTTTCCCAGGGTTATTCACAGGTCCATCCACAGGCCATGCACGCCGTCACTTGCGGTAAAGCCAGCAGGGAGTTGACCCGGCCCCAATTGCTCCTATAGAATTTCCGGTTCTATTCGTCTCCATCCATGCAGAGGGCCCCATGGCCACCAAGCGTACTTTCCAACCCAGCAACCTGAAGCGAGCACGCGACCATGGCTTCCGCGCACGTATGGCAACCGCCGACGGCCGCAAGATCCTGGCTCGCCGCCGCGCCAAGGGCCGCAAGCGCCTGAGCGCTTGATTGCCGCGCCGCTCCCTGCGGCCGAGGCAATCCCTTCAGTGAACGCATCGAACCCGTGCAGGCGATTTCCTCGCTCTGCGCGGGTTCGTACGCGTGCGCAATATACGGTCGTCTTCGATACCGCGCGCCGCACCTCGGACCCATTGCTGAGCCTGCACTGGTGCAGTGGCGAGACCCCGCCGCGTCTGGGCATGGCGGTGTCGCGCAAGGTCGATACGCGTGCGGTGGGACGCAACCGCATCAAGCGGGTGCTGCGCGATGCCATGCGCCACCTGCTGCCGGAGCTTGCCGGCGGTGACTACGTCATCGTGGCCCGTTCGGCGGCCGCCAAAGCGACCAATCCACAGATCCGCGACGCCTTCGTGCGTCTGCTGCGCCGTGCCGGCGCATTGCCCCTGCCTGCCGCGCCCGGCACAATGCCGCCCGCCAGGGCACCGCGCCCATCCTCCCTTTCCCCGACAGAGCCGGACCCCCGTTCCGACTGAGCGAGTTGCTGCCCGATGAACCAGACCCGTGTTTTCCTGATTTTTGCCTGGCTGATGGTCGCGGCACTGCTGTGGATGGAGTGGGGCAAGGACAAGGCGGCCGCCAATGCGCCGACGCCGATCGCCTCGCAGGCGGTCCCGGCGGCGCGCGATCCGGATGCCGCGGCCCCGGCGACGAACGTGCCGTCGGCACAGGCAATTCCGCAAGCCGGCAGCCCTGCCGCGCTGCCTGCGACCAGCACCACCACGGCCACGCCCGTGGCGGCAGGTGCCGCGCCGGCAATCACCCTGACCTCGGACGTGCTGCGCCTGAAGCTGGACGGCCGCAGCGTGCTCGACGCCGAGCTGTTGCAGTTCCCGCAGACCAAGGACGGCACCGAGCCGGTCAAGTTGCTGACCGAAGACGCCGCGCATCCGTACAACGCCACCAGCGGCTGGGCCAGCGAGCGCTCGCCGGTGCCGGGCGTGGGCGGTTTCCGTGCCGAGCAGCCGGGCACCACGTTTGAACTGGCCAAGGGCCAGAACACCCTGGTGGTGCCGTTCGTGTGGAACGGCCCCAATGGCGTATCGATCCGCCGCACTTTCACCTTGCAGCGCGGCAGCTACGCGATCTCGATCAAGGATGAGGTGATCAACAAGAGCGATGCGGCGTGGAACGGCTATGTGTTCCGCAAGCTGAGCCGGGTGCCGACCATCCTCAGCCGCGGCATGACCAACCCGGATTCCTTCAGCTTCAACGGCGCGACCTGGTACAGCCCGCAGGAAGGGTACGAGCGCCGCGCGTTCAAAGACTACATGGACGACGGTGGCCTGAATCGCCAGATCACCGGCGGCTGGGTGGCGCTGTTGCAGCACCACTTCTTCACCGCGTGGATTCCGCAGAAGGACCAGGCCTCACTGTATGTGCTGAATCAGGATGGCCCGCGCGACGTGGCCGAACTGCGTGGCCCGGCCTTCACCGTGGCACCGGGTCAGACCGCCAGCACCGAGGCGCGCCTGTGGGTGGGTCCGAAGCTGGTTAGCCTGATCGCCAAGGAAGATGTGAAGGGGCTGGACCGCGTGATCGACTACAGCCGATTCTCGCTGATGGCCATCATCGGCCAGGGCCTGTTCTGGGTGCTGAGCCATCTGCACAGCTTCCTGCATAACTGGGGCTGGGCCATCATCGGCCTGGTGGTGCTGCTGCGCCTGGCGCTGTACCCGCTGTCGGCTGCGCAGTACAAGTCCGGCGCCAAGATGCGCCGCTTCCAGCCGCGCCTGCAGCAGCTTAAGGAACGCTACGGCGACGATCGCGCCAAATTCAATCAGGCGATGATGGAGCTGTACAAGAAGGAGAAGATCAACCCGATGGGCGGCTGCCTGCCGCTGCTGATCCAGATGCCGATCTTCTTCGCCCTCTACTGGGTGCTGGTGGAATCGGTGGAACTGCGCCAGGCACCGTGGCTGGGCTGGATCCAGGACCTGACCGCGCGCGATCCGTACTTCATCCTGCCGGTGCTCAACATTGCCATCATGTGGGCCACGCAAAAGCTGACCCCGACCCCGGGCATGGACCCGATGCAGGCCAAGATGATGCAGTTCATGCCTCTGGTGTTCGGCGTCATGATGGCCTTCGTGCCTTCTGGTCTGGTGCTGTACTGGGTGGTCAACGGCGGTTTGAATCTGCTGATCCAGTGGTGGATGATCCGCCAGCACGGCGAGAAGCCGAGCAAGATCATCCAGGCCAACGCCAAGTAAGTGGAACAAGGCCCGCCGCAAGGCGGGCTTTGTACATGTGCCCCCGCGGTGCACCACCGCACGTGCTGACCATGCCAAGGATGCGTTCGTGATGTCTTCGCCGCTGCACCGCCTGTTGCTGTGCGCCAGTTATGTGGGGCTGTTGCTGCTGGCCGGCTGCGGCAAACCGCAGGCCGGGCACGATGCGCAGGCTGCCAAGCCAGCCGCATCCGCCACATCTGCCGCGCAAAACGATCCCGCTGCCGAAGATGCGCGCGCCCTGATCGTGCAGTTGCGCGAACAACTCGACCGGCATCGCCGCATCATCGTGTTGCTGGCCGATGAGGCCGCGCAATCGCCGCGCGACCGTGCCACCTCCAGCAGCGTGGGCCAGCAGTTGTTCCATGAGAACCTGGAGCAGCGCGAGCGTATTGCTGCACGATTCGAGACCGTACTGGCCTCCAATGCGTCCACCCGCTTTGCCATCCTTGCCACTGTGCTGGACGACGTCGAGTCGGCGCCCGATCTCTACGATGCCGATCGCCTGGCCTTTCGCGAAGTGCTGTGCGATTTGCACGCGCGTATTGGCCGCGATTCGGCATTGCCGGCGGTGAAACTGCACCAACGCATTGGCGAAGACCTGGAGGCGCTGGATGAAATCGAGCGCACCTACAACACCGAGCTGACCCAGATCTTCTCCCGCTTCGATCGCAGCCGCGCCATCACGCCCAAGCGCGAGAAATGGGACGACTACGTGGCGCATCTGCGCACGCTGTACACGCGCGAAAAGATCCTGCGCGACCACGGCGTGGTGGAGCCGTATCCGTTCTCCGCGCGCGACAGCGAGAGCGAGATCTTCGGCCGCGATCTGCCGCCCAAGACGGTGGTGCTGACCTTCGACGATGGCCCGCACAAGGCGTATACCGAAGAGGTCGTGGCCATCCTCAAACGCTACGACGTGCCCGGCGTGTTCTTCGAAGTGGGCCGCAATCTGGGCAACCTGGATGCGCAAGGCAAGCCGACCCTGGCGCCGCTGGCCAAGATCAGCCACAGCCTGATGGAAGAAGGCTATGCGGTGGGCAATCACAGCCTCACCCATGCACAGCTATCCAAGACCACCGGTGCGGCCTTGCGCAGCCAGGTGCTGGATACCGACACGCTGTTGCGTGCGGTGGACGACAAGCGCGCGCCACTGTTTCGGTTTCCGTATGGCGCACGCAATGCCGAAGGGCTGCAGTTGCTCGGCGAAGCGGGCCTGAAATCGATCATGTGGAACATCGATTCGATGGACTGGGCCGACCCGGTGCCGGAATCGATCGTGCAGCGCGTGCTGGACCAGGTGAACAAGGAGCAGCGCGGCATCGTGCTGTTCCACGATATCCACGACCGCGCCGTGAAAGCGTTGCCGCAGATCCTGGATCGCCTGATTGCCGATGGCTACCAGTTTGCCGGCTGGAACGGGCGCGATTTCTCGGTGGCACGTGCGCCCAGCGCGACCGCGTCCGCAACGGTGACCACCGGTTATGCCAAGTCGTGGGCGATCGTGATCGGCATCGACGACTACGCGCGCTGGCCCAAGCTCGAATACGCCGCCAACGATGCGCAGGCGATTGCCAACACCTTGACCGGCCCGTTGGGGTTTCCGTCGTCGCAGGTGATCGTGCTCAAGAATGCCGAAGCCATCCGCAACAATATCCTGGCCGCGTTCCATGACCGGCTCGGCGATGGACGCGCGCAGACCAACGACCGCGTGTTCGTGTTCTTCGCCGGGCATGGCGCCACGCGCCGGCTCGCCTCCGGGCGCGACCTGGGCTACATCATCCCGGTGGATTCGGACCCGGAGCATCTGGCCAATGATGCGATCGCGATGAGCGACCTGCAGAACATCGCCGAAAGCCTGCAGGCCAAGCACGTGCTGTTCGTGATGGATGCCTGCTACAGCGGTTTGGGATTGACCCGTGGCGGCCCAAGTTCCAGCGCCTACCTGCGTGAGAACGCCCGCCGTATCGCGCGCCAGATGCTCACCGCGGGCGGCGCCGATCAACAGGTGGCCGACAGTGGACCGAATGGGCATTCGGTGTTCACCTGGGTGGTGTTGCAGGCGCTGGCCGGCAAGGGCGATCTCAATGGCGATGGCTTGATCACCGGAACCGAGCTGGCCGCGTATGTCGCGCCGGCCGTGTCTGCAGTGTCGGCACAGACGCCGGCATTCGGCAGCCTGCCGGGATCGCAGGGCGGTGAGTTTGTGTTTCAGGTGCCGAGTGGCGAAGAATTCCTCACCGCCGACACCGCGCAGTTGTCGGCGGCGGCGATCGCGCTCAATGGCCGCGTGGATGCAGTGCGTCCGGCTGCAGTGAGTGCCGGCGTACCCGCGAATGCGGCGCCGGTGACGGTCAAGACCTTGCAGGGCGGCGAAGCCACGTTGGTGCTGCCAACCGCGGTGAAGAGCAGCGACCGTCAGCGTGCGCAATTGGCCAACGAACGTGGTCTGCAGCTGTACAAGGAAAAACGCTACGCCGATGCCGCCGAGCAGTTCGCCGAAGCCCTGAAGCTACGGCCGGACTTTGCATTGGCTGCCAACAACCTGGGGTTTGTGTACTACCGCCAGGAGCGCTATGCCGAAGCCGCACGTTGGCTGGAAAACACCTTGAAGATCGATCCCTCGCGCGCGGTGGCCTATCTCAACCTCGGCGATGCCTATGCCAAGGCAGGCGATCGCGAGAAGGCACGCAAGGCCTACACCACCTATCTTGCCTTGCAGCCGCAAGGTGCCGGTGCCGAGCAGGCACGCGCACAGTTGCAGACTCTGTGATTTCTCTTCGTTCTCTCTTCGCATGAATGCTTCGCCTTCCACCATCGTTGCCATCGCCACTGCTGCCGGAACTGGCGGTATCGGTATCGTGCGGCTGTCCGGCCCGCAGTCTGTACAGATCGCCGCTGCGCTGGGTATCTCGGGGCTGCAACCGCGGCATGCGCGTTACGCGCGGTTTCGCGATGCGCAGGGCGAGGTCATCGATGACGGCATCGCGGTGTGGTTCCCCGCGCCGCATAGTTTCACCGGCGAAGAGGTGGTGGAGCTGCAGGGCCACGGCAGCCCGGTGCTGCTGCGGCAACTGGTGGCCCGCTGCATCGCGCTGGGTGCACGCCAGGCGCGCGCGGGTGAGTTCAGCGAGCGGGCCTTTCTCAAAGGCAAACTCGATTTGGCACAGGCCGAAGCGATTGCCGACCTGATCGCCGCTGGCGATCTGCGCGCAGCGCGTGCGGCGCGCAGATCGCTCGACGGTGTGTTCTCGCGACGCGTGGATGCGGTGAGTGAGAGCCTCACGCGGTTGCGTATCCATGTGGAAGCGGCGATCGACTTCGCCGATGAGCCCCTCGACACGCTGGGCGGCGCCCAGGTGCGCGAGGAACTCACCCGCACGCGCGCATTGCTTGCGCAGCTGTTGCGCGATGCCGAACGTGGACGCAAGTTGCGCGATGGTTTGCACGCAGTACTCATCGGCCCGCCCAACGCCGGCAAGAGTTCCTTGCTCAACGCCTTGGCCGGCAGCGAGCGGGCGATCGTGACCGATGTCGCCGGTACCACGCGCGATACCTTGCATGAAGCGATCCAGCTGGACGGATTCGAACTGACCCTGGTCGATACCGCAGGCCTGCGCGAGGGCGGGGATGCAATCGAGCGCGAAGGCATGCGCCGCGCGCGCGCCGAACTGCAGCGTGCCGACCTGGCGCTGATCGTGGTGGATGCACGTGACCCGCAGGCCGCGCGCGACGCCCTCGGCGATGCCATCGATGCGGTACCGCGCCGGTTGTGGATCCACAACAAATGCGACCTGCTGGCTGTGGCTGGGCCATTGGATGCCGATGCGATCGCGGTGTCTGCGGAGACCGGGCAGGGGCTGGAGCACCTGCACACCCGCCTGCGCGAACTGGCGCTGGGCGATGGCATAGAAAGCGTGGATAGCGAATTTTCAGCGCGCACGCGGCATGTCGATGCATTGCACCGCGCCGAACAACATGCCGACGCCGCAGATCTGGAGCTGCGCTACGAGCAGCTCGAACTGGCCGCCGAAGAACTGCGTCTGGCGCATGAAGCCCTCGGCGAAATCACCGGAAAGCTCAGCGCGGACGATTTACTCGGCAAGATCTTTTCGAGTTTTTGTATCGGGAAGTAATGCGGTGGCCGATGCTCCATGCGTGGTGCAAACGCGAGCAGCACCTCGCCGCTCAGTGAAACAGGCAATCGATCCGCGGATTTGCGCTGGGGTTAGGCGATCTAGATCCGAGCAACTGCCGAACTTATCCACCGCTATGCGCGGCATGCCTGCGACCTGCACATCGCGCCGGCGCGCATCACTGCGATCTGGCCTACAGCACGCCCGGCAACACCGTCTGCAGGGCGGCGGCTTCTGCCGCGCATGTCGTGGAGTCCAACGGCGTGGCCTTGGCGATCTCGCGGCGGGCGGCGGCCAGGTCTTTCTGGAAATCGGCGTTGCCATGCAGTGCCGCGACGGTGGCGGCGCCCATGATGCGGCCCTGCAGGACGTCGCTTTGCCAATGCACGTTGCAGACCAGGCGGCTGTCGCCGAAGGCGCGGCCGCGGGCGAGCAGGGCATCGCGCCTGGCCGGTGCCAGTTCGGCCAGGATCAGGCCCCAGCTCCAGCCGATGGCGGTGTGACCGGACGGGTAGGAGCCGTTCTTGCGCAGGCTGTCGTCGTCGGCCGGGGTGCACATCGGTTGATCGTTGCGCATGAACGGGCGCGGGCGTTGGTAGCGCGCCTTGGCCGCACTGGTGCTGGTGCTGGCATCGCGCAGGCTGCGTTCGAGCAGGCGCAGCAGGTGTAGCGCCGTAGCGTGGTCGATCTGCACGCCCAATGCGCAGCTGAAGTGGCCAGCCGCCGCCGGGAAGCCCAGCGCGGCGTCGCGCGTGGCCAGGTCCCAACGTGGCGTGCCGCGTAGTTGCAGCATCGCCTTGGCCACTGCCTCGTCGTTGGCAAGCGCGGCGCTGCCATCCTGCGGCGGTGGCGGAACCAGCTGCAGGCTGTCGGGCAATTGCTCTTTCTGAAGATAACCACGCGCGTCGGTAGCAATCACCGAACCTGCGGAAGCTGGCTTCTCCCGCGCACCCGCCAGGCCGCTGCCTATCAGCAACGTGGCAATGGCGGCGCCCGTCAGCGTCCGACGGAACGAGCGAGCACGGCGCTGCGGCATGGAGCACTCCTCAAACGGCACAACGGGAAGAACGCGCACATTACGACGCGCAGATGACAGCTGCATGCCGGCGCCACGCAGTGACGGCGCGCGCAACGCAGCGACTGTCGCCGCACTGTCATGTGGCCGTCGCATCGGCGCAAGACAGCTGTCGCACGCTTGCCGCCATCTTTTGACTCTTCCCCCACGCGCTCATGCCCAAGACCCATCTCCTCAGTGCCGCCGTCCTTACCGCGCTCGTGCTGTCACCGGCCGTGCGCGCCGCCGATACGCCCGCCGAGGCAGGTGCCGACGCGTCTGCCGCCACGGGAACCGTGCAGCAACTCGATGCGGTGTCGGTGATCGGTCAGGGCGAAACCCGTCAGGTGCAGCGCATCACCCAGCAGGACATTCCGGTGCTGCCGCCGGGCACCAGCATCCAGAAGCTGCTCAACCGCATGCCGGGCGTCAACGTGCAGTCCAACGATGCCTTCGGCGCGAACGAAGAGTCGCAGACAATCAGCCTGCGCGGCTTCAACGGCACGCGTCTGGGCTACACGCTCGATGGGTTGCCGCTGGGCGATAACGCGTACGGCAACTACAACGGCCTCAACATCAGCCGCGCGCTGATCGCCGAGAATTTCGGCGGCGTGGAGCTGGCTTCGGGTATCGGTGCGCTCGGTACCGCGTCGACCAGCAACCTCGGCGGCACCATCCAGTACTACTCGGCCGATCCGTCCAGCGTGTTTGGCGGCCAGGTGTCGCAGACGGTGGGCTCCGATGCCAACCGCCGCACCTTCCTGCGTATTGATACCGGCGACTACAACGGGTTCTCGGCGTATGTGTCCGGCATCAATGCCGAAGCCGACATGTGGGCGCGCCCCGAGTCGCCGACCACCACCCGCCAGTTCAATGCCAAGGGCGTGTATCAGTTCGACGGCGGCAAGCTGACGGCCTTCGCCGACACCTCGCGCACCTCGCAAGCCGATTATTCCTACCTGTCCAAGAGCGGCATGGCGCGTGGCCTGGGCTGGGACTGGAATTTGTATGCGCCGGACTGGAACCGTGCACTGGCGGCGGCGTACTGCGCGCCGGCCACGCGCAATGCGGCGCGCTGCGGCTTCAGCGGCGGCGTGGATAACGTGGACGATGCGTATTACCAGAGCCGCGCGCTGCGCGACGACGACCTGTTCTACGTGGCCGGCGACTTCCAGCCCAACGATGCGATCAGCCTGCACACGCAGGTGTATCACCATGAAAACAAGGGCCAGGGCCACTGGTGGTCGCCTGGGCAGGCATCCAACCCGGGCACGCCGCAGGCACTGCCGATCTCGATCCGCAGCACCAACTACTGGATCAATCGCACCGGCGGTATCGCCTCGCTCGGTTGGGATCTGGGCCCGCATCATCTGGAAGCCGGGCTGTGGTACGAGCGCAACCACCACGATGTGGAGCGCAATTTCTACTGGATCGATGGGCCGGTCAGCGATGACAAGTTCCTGCAGGATCCCGACCGCCGGCTGTTCTCGCAGAACTACATCATCACCACGCGGCAGTTCTACGTGCAGGGCAACTTCAAGTTTCTCGACGACCGCCTGAGCGTGGATCTGGGCATCAAGAGCCCGAGTACCGAAATGACCGCGCGCGAGACGCCGGGCATCGCAGTGGAAGCGCCGGTGGCTACCGGCTCGATCAAGGCCAGCGAGTCGGTGCTGCCGCAGATCGGGTTGGGGTATCGCCTGGCCGAAGGGCAGGAAGTGTTCGCCTCGTACGCGGAAAACATCGCCGCATTCCAGGGCGGCGGCGCCGGCGGCCCGCTGCTGGTGACGCAGGCCTCGTTCGATGCCAGCGTGGGCGCGCTGGAGCCGGAAAAGTCGCGCACGCTGGAAGCCGGCTATCGCTTCGTGCGTGACCGCTTCGAAGCCTCGCTGGTCGGTTATGACGTCACCTTCGACAACCGCCTGCTCTCGCTCAACCCCTGCGCCAGCATCCAGCAGGGCACCACGCCGGCCTGCACCACGCGCTTCTTCAACGTGGGCTCGGTGAGCAGCCGCGGTGGCGAACTGACGGTGATCTGGAAGCCCACCAGCTACCTGCAGTGGTACAACTCGGCCTCGATCAACCGCTCCACCTACGACGACAACTACGTGCAGAACGGGGTGACCATTGCCACTGCCGGCAAGATCACGGTGGATACGCCCAAGCGCATGCTCGCCAGCGAAATCGCCTTCAACTACGCTGGCTGGAACGTCAACCTGCGTGGCAAGTACACCGGTGAGCGCTTCTACACCTACACCAATGATCAGGGCTTTGGCGGCTACACCTCGTTCGATGCCGGCGCCGGCTATGAGTTTGGCCAGGTCAGCATGCTGCAGTCGCTGAAGCTCTCGCTCAACGTGACCAACCTCACCGACAAGCGCTACGCCTCCAACCTCACCGCGTTCGCCAACAGCGATCCGAATGGCCGTCAGCTGGCGTTTCACGCCAGTGCGCCGCGGCAGGTGTTTTTGACGTTGGATGCCAAGTTCTGAGTTAGGGATCGGGGAATCGGGATTGGGGATTCGTAACGGCGGGTCTTGCTGCTGCTTACGGATTTCCGATGCTGATGGACGCTGTTAGTTTTAGAGTGGCCGACAAGACTTAGAGCAGCTATCAAAACTACTGCGCAGCCGTCAGGCGGGCGCGGCCGGTGCTCGGAATCGGCATGTACCCACGTACATTCCGGTTCCTCCGCGCCGTCCGCACCCACCTGACGACTGCTCGCTACGTTTTGTTAGCCGCTCTTAGCGCGTGGTTGTCAGGCGGGTGCGGACGATGCGGAGAAAAAGGGGTGTACGTGTCGTACATGCCGCACCGCCCATCGGCCGCGTTCGCCTGGCGATCATGCTTTGGTTCTGATGGCTGCTTTTTCGTTGGAGAAAGGCATGATGCAGTTCCACCGTGTTCTAGTCTTGGGAGCGATGATGGCCGGCATGAGCGGTCCCGCCGTTGCAGAGGCGCCACTGGCCAAGACGGTGCAGATCTTCGCGCACCGCGGCGCCAGCGCATTGCGCCCGGAACATACCTTGGCGTCCTACGCCAAGGCTATCGTCGATGGCGCTGATTTCGTCGAGCCGGATCTGGTGTCGACCAAGGATGGCGTGCTGGTGGCGCGCCATGAGAACGAGATCGGCGGCACCACCGATGTGGCCAGCCATCCGGAGTTTGCCGCGCGCAAGACGCGCAAGACCATCGATGGCCAGGCGCTGGAAGGCTGGTTCACCGAAGACTTCACCCTGGCCGAGTTGAAGACCCTGCGCGCGCGTGAGCGGTTGCCGCAGTTGCGTGGCACGCAGTGGGATGGCCATTTTCAGATCGTGACGCTGGACGAGATCATCGACTTCGTTGCGGCGGAGTCGGCCGCCACCGGGCGCACGATCGGGATGATTCCTGAGATCAAGCACCCGAGCTATTTCAGTAGCCTGGGCCTGGCGATGGAAGACAAGGTGCTGGCCACCCTGCAAGCGCACGCGTATACGCGCACGTCACCGGTGGTGATCCAGTCGTTCGAGACTACCAACCTGCGCTACCTGCGCGGCAAGATCGGGCGGCAGAGCAACATCCGGCTGCTGCAATTGCTCAGTGGTGCGCAGATGGCGCTGCCCGATGCGGGCAAGGGCGCTGCGCCAGCCACCTATGCGCAACTGATGACGCCTGCGGGGCTCACGCAGGTTGCCACCTACGCCGACGCGATCGGCCCGGACATCCGCGCGATCATTCCGCTGGACGCGCAGCAGCGCCTGGGTCAACCGACCAGCCTGGTGCGCGATGCGCATGCGGCGGGATTGCAGGTGCAGCCGTACACCTTTCGTCCCGAAAACTATTTTCTCGCCGCCGACAACCGCAGTGGCGGTGCGCCGACCCAACGTAACGAAGCGGGTGCGCTGGCTGAATTGAAGCGCTATCTGGACACCGGCATCGATGCGTTTTTCGCCGATGACCCGGGCCTGGCACGGCATGCGTTGAGCGGGAAAAACACCGCGGTAAGCAACGCATACGTAGGAGCGCGCTTGCGCGCGATGGGGCGTTACCGGTGACGCTTCATCGCGCGCAAGCGCGCTCATACGTGGGGCGGGGCAGCGACGTCGATTGGTCGGTGGTTTGTTTGAAGAATGGTTGTACGTGCGTGGCGCACTGGCGGAATTGAAGCGCTATCTCTGCAACGGCATCGATGCGTTTTTCGCCGACGACCCGGGCCTGGCACGGCGTGCATTGAGCGGGAAAACACCGCGGTAAGCAACGCATACGCAGGAGCGCGCTTGCGCGCGATGGGGCGTTACCGGTGACGCTTCATCGCGCGCAAGCGCGCTCCTACGTGGGGCGGGCGGCGACGTGGATTGGTCGGTGGTTCGCTTAAAGAATGGTGTTACGTGCCTGGTGCACTGGCGGAATTGAAACGCTATCTGGACACGGACATCGATGCGCTCTTGGCTGACGACCCTGGCCTGGCGCGACGTGCATTGATTGGGCAGACACCGCGGTAGACAACGCGTGCGTAGGAGCGCGCTTGCGCGCGATGGGCTTTATCGATAACGCTTCATCGCGCGCAAGCGCGCTCCTACAAAACGCGGCACAGCACTGATTACTTGGTTAGTCGCCTGCAGAACGCGCACTACGTGCTCGGTGGGCGTTCGCGTGGCGGGAAATGCAGCACCACGTTTTCCGAGCCATCGTCCTGCCGTTGCCACAGCACCGGCACCTGACGCGGCGGCGGCGGTTCCAGCATGGCGTGCTCGGCGTTGCTGACCTCCCAGGCGGCGTCTTCGTCCTCGTCATCCCAGCTGTAGCGCGGCTTGGCCTGCTGCGGGTCGCGCAGGCGTAGCAGCAGCGCGGCAACCAGGCCGGCCACCGCGCCGCCCAGATGCGATTGCCAGGACACGCCGGCTTCGTGGGGCAGGATGGTCATCAGCATGCCGCCGTAGAACAGGAACGCGATCATGCTGGTGGCGATCGCCGGGCGGTCGCGGCGCAGCAGGCCCAGCACGAACACCAGGAACATCAGCCCGTGGGTGACACCGCTCGCCCCCAGGTGGCGGCTGCCGGGGTCGCCCAGCAGCCATGCACCCAGGCCCGAGCCCAGCCACAGCAGCGGCAACGCCATCGCGGTGGCACGCGGATACACGCTGCCGGCGAGGGTGCCCAGGATCAGCAGCGCGGCCGCATTGGCGCCCAGATGCGCGAGCGAGCCGTGCAACAGTGGCGCGGTGAGGATGCCGATCAGGCCGTCGGCCTGCAGGGGCGCCACCGCCCACGCACGCCAGTCGAACATGCCCTGGGCGGTGAACACGGCCACCAGCAGCAGCACGGCAGCCAGGCTGAGGTTGAAGGCACGCAGCACCCGGGAGCGATCCAGGCGGTCTTGCGTGGTGGCGTCGGCGGTGGCAACAGGATGCGAGGTCATGCCTTCACGGATGGCGTCGCACGGGTTTTTTTACAAGCCTCTCCGGCTCGGGATAAGCAGGCCCGGCGACGGGACAATCCACTCCCGGCGCCGATCGTTGGCGCATCAGCCCGGACGATCTGCGGCTTGGCTGCAGGGCCTTGCCCGCCCATTATCGCGGGACACGCTGCAAGTACCTCCCTGTAAGCGCTTACGCGGCATCCATGCCGCGTAAGGTCCCGCGACGGTGGGCGGGCAAGGACCATCGGAGATGGTCGGTGTTTATGGCTTTCAACAAAGCAACCAGCAGACTTTCTGGTGCGGTGTCCTCGCCGATTGCGGGACCGTGTGGCGGCATGGATGCCGCCACCGAGCCCCCAGGGACGGGTTCACGGCGTGTCCCGCGAGCGGTGAGGGCACCGCACCCTCGACTTACCTAGCTTCTGATTGTTGATCTGTCGTTTGGCTGCAGGGCCCTTGCCCGCACACCATCGCGGGACACGCCGCAAGTCCATCCCTGTAAGCGCTGACGCGGCATCCATACCGCGTCAGGGCCCGCGATGGTGGGCGGGCAGGGACCCCTCAAGATGGTCGGTGCGCCAGAGACGAGCAGCGCACGCGGCGCTGCCATTCACGAATCCCCAATCCCGAATCCCAGCCCCTCAGTGCCCTGTGGGCTTTGCCGGGCGCAGCAGGCTCAGCACGATGGTGGCGACCAGGATGGCGACCACGACGGCCAGCGAGACCAGCACCGGGATTTTGTAGAGATCGATGATCATCATCTTGGTGCCGATGAACACCAGGATCACCGCCAGGCCGTACGGCAGCAGGTGGAAGCGGTCGGCCATGCCGGCCAGCAGGAAGAACATCGCGCGCAGGCCCAGCACCGCGAACACGTTGGAGGTCAGCACGATGAACGGGTCGGTGGTGATCGCGAAGATCGCCGGGATGCTGTCCACCGCGAAGATCACATCGATCACCGCGATCAGGATCAACACCACGAACAGCGGCGTGAACCAGCGCTTGCCATCCTTGATCACGCTGAGCAGGTTGCCGTGATACTGCGGGCTCAGGCGCAGATGGCTGCGCATCCAGCGCAACACGGGGTTGGTTTCCAGATCCGGCTCCTTGCCGGCGGAGAACCACATCTTGATACCGGTCAGCAGCAGGAACGCGCCGAACACGTACAGCAGCCAATGGAACTTGGCCAGCAGCATCGAGCCGGCGAAGATCATGATCGCGCGCAGGACAATCGCGCCCAGTACGCCAATGATCAGCACGCGCTGGCGCTGTTCCTCCGGCACGCCGAAGTAGGTCATGACCATCAGGAACACGAAGATGTTGTCGACCGCCAGTGATTTTTCGACCAGGTAGCCGGTGAGGAACTGCAGCCCGATCTGGTCGGCCTGCGCATCGCCCAGCGTGCCCTGCAGGTACCACCACAGCCCGGCATTGAAGGCCAGCGCCAGCAGCACCCAACCGATGCTCCACCAGGTGGCCTCCTTGAAGGTCACCTGGTGGGCGCCGCCATGGCGCATCAGCACCAGATCGATCAGCAGCGCGGCGATCACCACGACCCCGAAACCGCCCCATAACCAGACATTGCCAATGGTTTGCATAAAGAATCCCGAAAAGTGAAACGACCTGGACAGCCGGTGGGCTGAGGCCTTGTGACACGGAAATCGTGGATTCCGGGTGACGGACCTTCGCCTGCGCGGCGAAGGTCTCGCTCGCAACCGGCCTGGCCGGTTGCCGTTGCACCGGAGCCTGGCTGGCAGGACTCGTCATGACGGCGACAACGCTGGGAGCTACTCCCCTTCTGGCGCCGATTCTGCGGGCAGGGGCCGGGCACGTCAATCCAGCCGGATACAATAGGTGAATGAATACTCCTGTCCCCGTCGTCCGACTCAAGAATGCGTGGCGCTCCAGCCACCCGTGGATCTTCCAGAAGCTGGTGGAAAAGCCCGCCGCCAAGCCCAAGCCCGGCACCATCGTCGATGTGGTCGGCGTGGACGGGGAATGGATCGGCCGCGGCTTCTACAACGGCCATTCGCGCATCGCCGTGCGCATCCTGGAAACCGACCAGTCGGTACCGGTGGATGCGGGCTGGTTCTCGCGCAAGATCGCCGCGGCGGTGAGCCTGCGCCGCGACTGGCTGCAGCTCGATGGCGTGTCCGATGCCTGGCGCGTGGTGCATAGCGAAGGCGATGGTCTGTCCGGCCTGGTGGTGGACCGCTATGGCGACCTGGTGGTGGTGGAATTCTTCGCCGCCGGCATGTTCCGCCACCGCGAGTGGATCTACGAGGCCTTGCGCGAACAGTTCCCCGGCTGCCGTTTCCACAGCTTTGCCGATGAGCATGTGCAAAAGCAGGAAAGCTTCGATTTCCACAGCAACACCACCACCGAAGCCTCGGTGATCACCGAGTACGGCATCAAGTTCCGTGCCGACCCGGCCGGCGCGCACAAAACCGGTTTCTTTGCCGATCAGCGCGAGAACCGCCAGTGGCTGAGCGAGCAGGTCAAGGACAAGACCGTGCTGGACCTGTGCTGCAACACCGGCGGGTTTGCGGTGTATGCGGCCGCGCGCGGCGCCACCGAGGTGCTGGGCGTGGACATCGACGAAGACGTGATCGCCATTGCCAAGGGCAACGCCAAGCTCAACAACGTGCGCCCGAAGTTCGTGCAGGCCGACATCTTTCCGTGGCTGCGCGATGCGGCCAACCGCGGCGAGAAATACGACGTGGTGATCCTGGACCCGGCCAAGATGACCCGCGACCGCGAGCAGGTGATTCCGGCGCTGAAGAAGTATCTGGACATGAACAAGCTGGCGCTGGGCGTGGTCAAGCCGGGTGGCCTGTTTGCGACCTTCTCGTGCACCGGTCTGGTGGCCGAGCAGGAGTTTTTGGACATGCTGCGGCGCGCTTCGTATTTCTCCGGGCGCACCATCCAGATCCTGAAAGTCGCCGGTGCCGGCCCGGACCACCCGTTCATGGCGCACGTACAGGAATCGCGTTATCTCAAGGCGGTGTTCTGCCGCGTGGTCGACTGACAACGTCCTTAGCTCCCTGCCGGTGCCGTGGGTATCGGCGGGGGCGATGAGGCGGGCCGCAGTACGATCGAGGCGTGATGCCCGCGCGATGCCCTGGCACCATGCAAGGGGCTCATGGCTACACGCTGCCGCGCTGCACGTGCGCCATCACCGCGCGCCTGGCAGCCAGTGGGTTGCCGCTCTCCACATCCCGCAGCAGAGGCCTGGCGATGACCATCCACGACGACGAACGCAAGGCGCTGCGCCGGTTGTTGCGGCAGATCGAGCGCCCCAACACCAGCCTGCTGGCCAGCAATTGGCCGGTGTTCGGTGTGTGGCTGCTGTTCGCCGGGGCCTTCATGTATCTGTTCAAGACCGGCGTGCAGTCGCCGCTGCATCCGCTGATCCTGGCACTGGGTTCGACCTGCCTGGGCGTGTTTGGCGCCTGGATCGTGTTCCTGTCGGTGTGGGCACGGCAGTGGCCGCACCTGCGCGACCACATCGATGCCGACAGCGTGCGTGCGCGGCTGGCCGAGCTCGACGACTGAGCGGTTCGGCGCGCGCTACAGTGTGAGCGCAGGCTGTTGATCAGCACGCGATGGGTGTCAGATGCGCGCGTTGCTGGGCTACTCACGCGTGTCACCGCACGCGCAAACTAAGAGCAGCTATCAAAACGACTGCGCAGCTGCCAGGCGGGCGCGGCCGGTGCTCGGAATCGGCATGTACCCACGTACACTCCGGTTCCTCCGCGCCGTCCGCACCCACCTGACGGCTGCTCGCTACGTTTTGTTAGCCCCTCTAAAGACATGCGTGCTGCGCGATCCACGGCCGTGATCGCGCCAACACCGCACGCACTGCCTCCCTGGCCCACGCGCGCTGTCTGCGGGGCAGACAACGCTCAGCGCAACGGCTTGATTACCAGCCCGCCGGCCGCGCAGTGATCTCCGGCACCGCCTGGCGCAGGTCTGCACCGAACTCGGGGTTGCGCATCGTCTCGGTGTCGGCATAGCCGTAGAACACGCCCTGGCTAGGTGTGGTGCCTTCGCGCAGTTCCAGGTCGCCACGCACCTGGGTGGTGCCGGCCACGGTGACCGCACCGAAGGCGCCCGGGCCCATGAACACGGTCTGGGCCTGCGCGGTGTTGCCGATCACCGCGCCGGGGTGCCACACGGTCAGCCCGCCGAGCACCGCGTTGCCCTGCACGGTGCCGCCCATCACCGTGGCGTGGCCGTCGATGCGCGCATTGCCCAGCACGTTGCCGGCCAGCACGCGCGCGAACGGGCCCACATAGGCGGTGGAGGCGACATTGGCGGTGTTGGCCACCCAGCCGCCGCCGTTGGCATGCTGGCGGCCCACCGGCGTGGGCGTGGGCGCGCCGGGCTGGCTGCCGGCCGCGGCGGCGTTGCTCAGGGTCACGCTCCACGGGTAGCGATAGATCGCGTAATAGGACTGGTCCCACTTGATCTTGTGCATGGTGGTGGGCGCGCCCATCACCATCAGGTACACCGCGCGGTCGCCGCTGCGCAGGGCCACGGTGACGCTGGCTTTGGCGCCGCGCTGCAGGGCGCTGTAGCGCGCGCGGCCGCTGCTGTCGATGCTGACCACGCCCCAGCGCCAGTCCGAATCCGGGGCTGGAATGCTGGCCGGGTCGGTCACCAGGCCGGGCAATGCGGTGACCGCGGGCGCAGTCTGCACCTGGCCTTCGAAGCTCACGCCGATGCTGGTGGCGCCGGCAGCGGGGATCAGCTGCACCAGGTTGTAGCCCCAGCGCTGCGGTGCCCATTCGAACGGCACGCGGTAGCGGTTGGCCTGGCCGGCGACTGGGTCGAGCACGGTCATGCGCAGCGCGCGGTCGCGGTTGTCCCAGTCCTGGGTGCGTTGCGGATCGAACGCCAGGTTGCTGCCGTAGCGCGCGCGGTACAGCGCACCTTGATCGCTGCCATCGGGGTTGGTGTAGTCCCAGTTGACGTTGCGCAGCGCCCAGTCGCCGAACACATCGTTCAACTGCGCCTGCGTCCAGCCCATGTTGGTGCGGAGTACCGAAAACGGGTCGGCGCTGCGTTGCGCCGGATCGCCCGGCTTGGGCGCCTTGGCCCACAGGTCGTTGACGATGGCGTAGCCGTAGCGGTTCTTGAGGTATTCCAGGAACTGCCAGTTGCAGTAGCGGTCGCGGGTGGAGCCCAGATACAGGTGCGGGTAGTTCACCAGCATGCTGGAGCAATGCACGTCGCTGGCGTGGAATTCCGGCAGCTGGTGGGTCATCCAGTTGGCGTGCGATTCCCAGATCCAGCCGGTGTAGTCGGAGTCGCGCAGGCTTTGCGTCTGCCCCTGCAGTGCGTGCGTGAGTTCGTGTGCCAGGCCCCAGTGATCGCGCAGCCCGCCCGGTGCCATCCACATGCCCATGTTGCCGCTGCCGGTGACCCCACCGCTCAGCCCGAAGCCCGGATCCAGGTGGATGCTGGCCTTGGTCTTGGTGGTGCTGGTGCAGGCCGGCTCGGGGAATTGCAGGCGATTGATGAAGGTGTCCCAGACCATCTCCAGGTGCTCGCCAGCCGCGCGGACGTCGGCACTGGACACGCCGTCGCCATTCCAGCGGAACGCAAAGTGCGTGGTTTCATAACGCACCGGTGGCATGCCGGCTTCGTTGGCGCGCGCAGTCCAGGGACCTGCCGTGCAGGCCGCACTGGCGGTGGAGGCGGCACCCAGCAGCCCGGTGGCGATCAGGGCGGCGGCCAGTAGACGGCGGGCGGGCAGGCGGCGGGGCAAAGCAGGCGATGCGTTGGGCATGAGGGCGCTCGGGCATGAGTGAAGGCGCGCACGCCACTGCACACACGCCGAGGCGGTGTGGCGAAGCGAGGGCGGTGGCAGGCCGTTGGAGGGGCGGCGGCGCAAGTGTGCGCAGCGCGCGCGGGTCTGCAATTGATTTGAAGATGGATTATTCGGTTCTGCAACGCGGTCGGCGTTCGTGCTGTGGCACCGGTGGACATTGCGCCGCTGCGCCCGCCCGATGACGGCCAGCCGATGACGCAGTGCGGGCGCCCGCCGCGGCGACACCTGCGGCTATGATCCGGTGACCCCCCCTGCAAGCGAGACCGCATGAAACTGCACACGCTATGTCTGTCGTTGTTGCTGGCCGCCACCACCTCGGCACACGCGATGGAGTTTTCCGCCGCCGAGCTGGCCCGCGCCAGCGCACTGCAAAAGCGCCTGCTCACGCTGGATTCGCACCTGGACACGCCGGCCAATCTGGAGCGCGGCGATTTCGATGTGATGCAGGGCCATGCCGGCAATCGGCTGTCGCAGGTGGACTACCCGCGCATGCTCGAAGGCGCGCTCGATGGCGGCTTCTGGGCGGTCTATACCGGGCAAGGCAATCGCAGTGCGGCCGCGCATCTCGATGACCGCGACGCCGGCCTGCAGCGGCTGATGAAGATCCACGACCTGCTGGCCGCCCAGCCGCAACGCTTCGCGCTGGCCACCACGCCCGCCGATGCCGCGCGCATCAAGGCCGCCGGCAAGCGCGTGGTCTACATCAGCATGGAAAACGCCAGCCCGCTGGTGGCCGACCCGTCGCTGCTGCGCTTCTATTACGCGCAGGGCCTGCGGCTGATGAGCACGGTGCATTTTCTCAACAACGAGTTCGCCGATTCGGCCACCGACCCGAAAGGGGCCGAGTGGAAAGGCCTGAGCCCGGCCGGCAAGCAGTTGGTACAGCAGGCGCAGGCACTGGGCATCGTGATCGATCAATCGCATGCCTCCGATGCGGTGTTCGACCAGTTGATCGTGCTGTCGCCGGTGCCGATCGTGCTCTCGCACAGCGGTGCGCGGGCGGTCTACAACCACCCGCGCAACATCGACGACGCACGCCTGAAGGTGCTGGCCGCGCATGGCGGGGTGATCCAGGTGAATTCGTATGGCGGCTATCTCATCGACAGCGGCGCCAGCCCCGAGCGCAAGGCCGCCGAGAAGGCGCTGGCCGACCAATACGGCGGCTGGGAGCATCTGAAGATGTCCGACGGCACCGCCCTGAGTGAAGCGCTCAAGGCACTGGATGCGCGCTACCCGGTCAAGCGCGCGACCGAAGAGGATTTCTTCGCGCATCTGGAGCATGTGCTCAAGATCGCCGGGCCCGCGCATGTGGGAATCGGCATGGACTGGGATGGCGGCGGTGGCGTGGTCGGGCTGGAAGACGTCTCCGACCTGCCGCGCATCACCGCCTGGCTGCTGCGCAAGGGCTATAGCGAGCCGCAGATCGCCGGCATCTGGGGTGGGAATCTGCTGCGGGTGATGGAGCAGGCGCAGGCCTATGCGGCTGGGAATCGGGAATCGGGAGTGGGGAATCGTTGAAGCGGTTGGTCGTGCGCGGTGGGGGCAGGGCGTTGTGCAGGGAGAGCGGTGGGGCTGGATGGCTTGTGGGTGGATGGGGTGATGGCTGCGGCGTGATTCGGCTGGGGAGTGCCTGCGTCCGTGTGCTGAGGTAGCGGGCAGCGCTCGCCGCGTCTGATGTTGGGGGTTGTCTGGCAGCGGTCGGGCCCGCGGCGGCAGTGGCTGGCTCGGCTAGGTAGGCTGCCCGGGCTGATAAGGCCGAAGCGCTCCGTTTGGGTGTTTGCACGAAAACCGGCGTTTGCAAGCGCCACTACAGGCAACGCTCTGCCGAAGATTTCAGGAAAAAGCGCCAATTAGAATGCGTTCACCCCTTCCGCGGTGCGGGCGCTGCGGCGTCCGGTTCGCCTGGACGACCCCTGAGTTGGAGCGTGCGATGACCCCAGCCTCCCGGCCCCTGCCGCACCCTGACGGCATGGCCGCCACCTACCGCAAGATCCTGCTGCGGCTGATCCCGTTCCTGTTCGTCTGCTACCTGTTCAACTATCTGGACCGGGTCAATGTCGGCTTCGCCAAGCTGCAGATGCTGGGCGATCTGGGCATGAGCGAGACCGTGTACGGGCTGGGTGCGGGCATCTTCTTCATCGGCTACCTGGCCTGCGGGGTGCCCAGCAACCTGATCCTGCAGCGGCTGGGCGCGCGCCGCTGGGTGGCGATCATGATGATCAGCTGGGGCCTGCTCTCCACCGGCCTGATGTTCGTGCGCACCCCGGCCGGGTTCTACACCCTGCGCCTGCTCACCGGCGCGGCCGAGGCCGGCTTTTTCCCGGGCATCGTGCTGTACCTGACGCGCTGGTTCCCGCGCGCGCAGCATGGCCGGGTCATGACCATCTTCATGTCGGCCATTCCCATTTCCGGGGTGCTGGGCGGGCCGTTGTCGGGCTGGATCCTGAGCCATTTTTCGGCCGGGCAGGGCGGGCTGGCCGGCTGGCAGTGGATGTTCCTGCTGCAGGGCCTGCCCACCGTGCTGCTGGGCGTTGGCGTGTGGTTTCTGCTCAGCGATGGCGTGCAGCAGGCCCGCTGGCTGACCCCGGTCGAGAAGCAGGCGCTGACCCGCGCGCTGGACGCCGATGAAGCGGGCAAGCCAGCCGGAGCGTCCACCTCGCTGGCGGCCGTGCTGCGCAACCCGGCGGTGTGGATGCTGGGCACGGTGTACTTCTGCATCCAGAGCGGGGTGTATGCGATCAACTTCTGGCTGCCGTCGATCATCCAGGGCAGCGGCGTCACCGACCCGACCCGGATCGGCCTGATGAGTGCCATCCCCTACCTGGCCGCAGCGGTGTTCATGGTGCTGATGGGGCGCTCGGCCGACCGCCGCCGCGAGCGCCGCTGGCATCTGGTGATCCCGCTGCTGATGGGCGCCGCCGGCCTGTGCCTGGCCGCCGCGCTCACCGACCACCTGTGGCTGGCCTTGCTGGGCATGACCCTGGCCACGATGGGCGCGGTCAGCGGGCTGCCGCTGTTCTGGCCGCTGACCAACGGCTTTTTGACCGCCGCCGCCGCGGCCGGTGGGCTGGCGCTGATCAATTCCACCGGGCAGGTTGCCGGCTTCGTCAGCCCCTATCTGGTGGGCTGGATCAAGGACACCACCCACAGCACCGAGCTGGCCCTGTACGTGCTGGCCGCGGCCATGGTGCTGGGCGCCGCGTTGGTGCTGCGGGTACCGGCCAGGGCGGTGAACCAGTGATGCCCGTGCCCCTTTTCGTTGAGCCCATTCCGTCATGAAGATCGTCATCGCGCCCGATTCGTACAAGGAAAGCCTGTCCGCGCTAGAGGTGGCCACCCAGATCGAGGCCGGCTTCCGCGAGGTGTTCCCCGACTGGAGCTACACCAAGGTGCCGGTGGCCGACGGCGGCGAGGGCACGGTGGAGGCGCTGGTCGCCGCGACCGGCGGGCGGGTGATCGACTGCACGGTCAGCGGCCCGCTGGGCACGCCGGTGCAGGCGTTCTTCGGGTTGACTGGCGATGGCCGCACCGCGGTGATCGAGATGGCGGCCGCCAGCGGCCTGGCGCTGGTGCCCCCGGCGCAGCGCGCGCCGCTGCAGGCCAGCACGGCCGGGGTGGGCGAGCTGATCCTGGCCGCGCTGGATGCCGGCGCGCGGCGCTTCATCATCGGGATTGGCGGCAGCGCCACCAACGACGGCGGCGCCGGCATGGCCCAAGCGCTGGGCGCGCGTCTGCTGGATGCGCGTAATGAGCCGATCGGCGCGGGTGGCGGTGCGCTGGCGGCGCTGGCCCGCATCGAGACCGACGGCCTGGACGTGCGGCTGCAGGAATGCCACATCGAAGTGGCCTGCGATGTGGACAACCCGCTGATCGGCCCGACCGGTGCCTCGGCGGTGTTCGGCCCGCAAAAGGGCGCAACGCCGGCCATGGTGCGGCAGCTCGATGCCAACCTGCAGCACTACGCCAACCTGCTCGAGCGCGACCTCGGCCTGCGCCTGCACGGCCTGCCCGGTGGCGGCGCGGCCGGCGGGCTGGGCGCTGCGCTGGTGGCGTTCCTGGGCGCGCAGCTGCGGCCCGGCGTGGAGATCGTGGCGCAGGCGCTGGGCCTGGACGCCACCATTGCGCAGGCGGATCTGGTCCTCACCGGCGAAGGCCGCATCGACAGCCAGAGCCTGCATGGCAAGACCCCGGTGGGGGTGGCGCGGGTGGCGCAGCACCACGGCAAGCCGGTGATTGCCATTGCCGGGTGCCTGGGCAATGGCGCCGGCCTGCTGCATGCGCACGGCATCGCAGCGATGTTTGCGGTGGTGCACCGCGCCTGCACGGTGGAGCAGGCCCTGGCCGAGGCGGCCAGCAATGTGCGCATCGCCGCGCGGAACGTGGCCGCTGCGTTGCAGGTGGGCATGACGCTGGCGCAACCGCGGTTGCCGGTCCCGGCGCGCGCGTCTTGATGGTGTGCCGCGCACGCCGGCCGGCGCCGGGTTTCCCCTAGCATAGGGCGATGCTTACGCTCGACCGCACTCTGGCGCAGTCCATCGTCGACCGTTCGATGACCATCATCGACGGCAACGTCAACGTGATGGACCACACCGGCGTGATCGTTGCCAGCGGCGACCCGGCGCGCATCGGCCAGCTGCATGAAGGCGCGCTGCTGGTGCTGTCGCGGCAGGGGCGGGTGGAGATCGACGCGGCGCTGGCGCAGCAGCTCGACGCAGTACGCCCCGGCGTCAACCTGCCGCTGATCGTCGATGGCCGCGTGCTCGGCTGCGTGGGCCTGACCGGCGACCCGCAGCGCATCGGGCAACAGGCCGAACTGGTGCGCATGGCCGCCGAGGCCATGCTCGAACAGGCCGGGCTGCTGCGCCTGCTGGCCCGCGACGCGCGCCTGCGCGAGGAGGTCACGCTGGGGCTGATCCGCACCGACGGGCCAACCCCGGCGCTGGCCGGCTGGGCCGAGCGGCTGGGCATCGCGCTGGATCTGCCGCGCGTGGCTGCGGTCATCGAAGTGGAAAGCGGCACCCTGGATCTGGAGGCCATGCTGGTGGAGCTGCAGCGCCTGCATACGCTGCTGTCCACGCCCGAGCGCGGCAACCTGATCGCCGCCACCGCGCTCAACGAGCTGGTGGTGCTGAAACCGGCGCTGGACCGGCGCGGGCAGTGGAATGTGGACGAACAACGCCGGCGTGCGCACACCTTGCTCGAGCGCATGCGTGCCAGCAGCCCGCTGCGCATCCGGCTGGCACTGGGCCAGTATTTTCCGCAGCCCAACGGGCTGGCGCTGTCGCACCAGATCGCGCGCACCACCATGCGCATCGGCAAGGCGCGCACGCCGGGCGCCGATGCCTTCTTCTTCGACGACTACCGCCTGCCGGTGCTAGTGGACGACCTGCGCCAGGCCTGGCAGGCCGAGGAACTGCGTAAGCCGCTGCAGGCGCTGCTGACGCAGGACCGCCGCAGCCAGTTGCTGCAGACCTTGTCGTGCTGGTTCGCCAACGGCATGCGCATGGTGCCCACCGCCAAGGCGCTGGGCATTCATCGCAATACGCTGGACTACCGCATGCAGCGCATCCAGGACCTGTGCGCGGTGGACCTCGGTACCACCGACGATTGCATGCGCCTGTATCTGGCGCTGCAGATGCGCCAGGACAGCGCTGCGGCCGAGCCCGAGGGCGCGCAGTAGGTCTGCGCAGGCCAGTCACTGTGTGTGCCACGACGCGGGGCGACGCCGTGCAGGTTCCGCGCGCATGCGGCACTGCTGCAGCGGTGGCGGCTGCATCGTTCGCGGCGAACTGCTGCCGGATGCAGCCGCACATGCCTGTTGCGTCCTCGACCAGCGGCACATCTGCGTGGCAGCGCACGGAACCGCCACGCGGTCTTGCTTGCCTGCTCCGCTAGACTGCGCGGATGACATCGGGCGAGCGACCACGTTGAAACAGCGCCACGTAGCAGCGCCGCTTGCGGCCAACGAGACCGACCGCCTGGCGCGGCTGGCGTTGCTGCAGGTGGTCGATAGCGACGCCGAACCGTTCTTCGACGCCCTGGCCGCCGCCGCGCAGGCCATTGCCGGCACGCCGATCGCGCTGGTGTCGCTGGTGGACGAGCACCGCCAATGGTGGAAGGCCAACGTCGGCCTGCCGGGCGTGTCGCAGACCCCGCGCGAGCTGGCGTTCTGCGCGCACGCCATCCTCGATGACGCGGTGATGGAAGTGCCCAATGCGTCGGACGACCCGCGCTTCAGCGGCAACGAACTGGTCACCGACGCACCCGGTATCCGCTACTACGCCGGTGCCCCGATCGTGCTCTCCGATGGCCTGCGCATGGGCACGGTGTGCGTGATCGACCAGCGCCCGCGGCAGCTGCAACCGGCCCAGCTGGAGGCCCTGCGGCACCTGGCGCAGGTGGCGGCCGAAGGCCTGGAACAGCGCCGCCTGATGCTGGAGCGCGCCGATGCCAACGCCCAGCTGCAGCAGCGCCTGCGCGAGAGCGAAGCATTCCTGGAGCGCACCGGGCAGGTGGCCGGCGTCGGCGGCTGGGAGGTGGATGTGGCCAGCGGCACCTTGATCTGGTCCGACCAGACCTGCCGCCTGCACGACCTGCCGCCAGGCTACCGGCCCAGCCTGGGCGAGGCGATCGCGTTCTATCCGCTGGATGCGCGCGCGGTGATCACCGAAGCGGTGGAAGCCTGCGTGCGCGACGGCACGCCATGGGACCTGGAGCTGCCGCTGATCAGCAGCACCGGCCGCCACTTATGGGTGCAGAGCACTGGCGCAATGGACACCACTGCCGGGCGCCTGCGCCTGATCGGTGCCATCCAGGACGTGACCGACCGCCACCGCGCGGTGGACGCCCTGGCCGCCAGCGAGCGCAAGTTCCGCAAGATGTTCCAGTACAGCCTGGGGCTGATCTGCACCCACGACATGGACGGCCGCCTGATCAGCGTGAACCCGGCCGCCGCGCGCTCGCTCGGGCGTAGCGTCGAGGACATGGAAGGCCGCGCGCTGGTGGAATTGGTGCGCCCAGAACGGCACGCCGCCTTGCACGGATATCTGTCACGGATGGTGCTCGATGGCCAGGATTCGGGCGTGATCGAGCTGGTCGCCGGCGATGGCAGCCTGCGCCACTGGCAGTACCACAACGTGCTCGACGTGGAAGCCGATGGCACCGTGGTGCTGGCGCACGCGCAGGACGTGACCAACCAGTACAAGCAGGAAAAGCAGCTGCTGGAATGGTCCTTCACCGACCCGTTGACCAACTGCTTCAACCGCCGCTATCTGGACGAGCTGGACAAGCGCGACCCCAGCGTGCGCTGGGGCTGCATCGTGGTGGACCTGGATAAGTTCAAGCTGGTCAACGACACCCACGGCCACCAGCGCGGCGACGAAGTGCTGGTGCAGATGGCCTGGTTCCTCAACCAGCCGCTGCGCACCCAGGACCGCCTGGTACGGCTGGGCGGTGACGAGTTTTTGGTGCTGCTGCATCAGCCCACACCTGCGCAGCTGAGCGCGCTGGCGCGTGACTATCTGGACGCGGCGGACGATGCGCCGATCCGCTTCACCCTGGGCAGCGCGCTGCGCCAGGACAGCGAGGCGCTGGCGGCGGTGGTCGACCGTGCCGACAAGTCGTTGTATGCGCTGCGGCGCTCCCGCCGCGGCAGTAGCCCTACCGACCAGCGCTGACTGCGCAGCGCCCCTCGTTCCTGGTGATGTCCGCCTGCCGAAAAAGCGTGCTCATGAATACGCGATCGCCTATCATGTAAACGTTTTCAATCATATTGGTACGGAATGGACACCTTCGATCGCACCCAGCTCAGCCCCAAGTGGCAGTTCCGCTTCGATTTCTTCGACCGTCATGGCGGCCCGAAGGATCCTGCCTACAAGGAAACGCTGAAGACGCTGCCGTTCGGCGAGAAGCTCAAGGTCGGCATGAACTTCTACGCGCTGTTCTTCGGCTTCATCTACTTCTTCATCCTGGGCCTGTGGCGCAAGGCGCTGGGCCTGATCGGCATCGGGCTGGTAGTTGGCATCATTGCCTCGTTCCTGCCCGGGTCGCTGGGCAACGCCCTGAGCATCCCGCTGGCCCTGCTGGCCGGCATGAGCGCCAACTACGCCTACTACCTGGACAAGGTGAAGGGCAGCACCAGCTTCAACCCGTTCGAAGGCATGCGCTGGTAAGTCACGGCATGGCTGCGCCGGCCCCTCCCGCCGCTGCGCAGCGTTGCCAAGCCCGGTCTCGACCGGGCTTTTTTATGCCTGTGGCTGGCTGAGCCTGCGCAGCGAGTCCATGAGCCGACACTCGCTCGTACGCAGAATAAGCAGGCTTTAAACCGCTAATGACGGACGATCAAGCCATTTGACCGCTTTTAGTGGGGCTACAAGCGGGCAAAACCGTTAGCGGCGCTTGCACGCCGTCAACTCCCGTACTGAGCCCACGGCAACTGCCTGAATTCCCTACAGATCCGGGCGCAGCCTTCCGCTTGAGTCCGTACGGTCTGCTGCGCCGCAGTATGGCGCCACGGTTTAGCCTTGCTTAATCTTTGCCACACCGTGACACACGTCGCGCCAGATTTGGATCGATCCAAAGCACACTGTTCCCCGCAAGTGTTTGAAAAGACGAAGTCTTTCCGTCGTACCACCACCCCCCGACGAGACGCCTGAATGACCGATTCCCGTTGTCACCGCCCGCGTGTGCTCTCCCAGGCCCTCTTGCTCGCCATGCTGTCACCGCTGCCGGCGCTGGCGCAGCAGGCCGATCCGCAACAACTCGATGCCGTCACCGTGACCGGCTCGCGCATCAAGCGTGTCCAGGCCGAAGGGCCGGCGCCGGTGCAGATCATCGGCTCGGAGGAGATCCGCGCCCAGGGCTTCACCACCGTCTACGACATGCTCGGCACGTTGAACCAGGCGATCGGCACGGTGGAAGCGGATGTCAGCTGGGGCTCGCACACGCCCAACGCCAGCCCGCTCAACCTGCGCAACCTCGGCCCCAACCGCAGCCTGCTGCTGGTCAACGGCCGCCGCGTGGCCGATTACCCGCTGCCGTACAACGGGCAGAGCAACGTCTCCAACTACAGCAACATCCCCGCTGCGGCGGTGGACCGGGTGGAAGTGCTCACCGGTGGTGCTTCGGCCATCTACGGCTCGGACGCGATCGCCGGCGTGGTCAACGTGATCCTCAAGCAGAACTACAGCGGCGACCAGTTCCGCATGCGCGGCGGCACCGCCACCGAAGGTGGCCGCGATACTGCCGATGTGTCCTGGGCCGGCGGGCGCACCGGCGCCAACTGGAGCATGACCTACGCGCTGCAGCACACCAGCCGCGACCCGCTGTTCGGCCGCGACCGCCCGCAGATGGACGACGCCAGCGATGCGTCCTACAGCGCCTGGACCGCCGAGCAGCGCCGGGTGGGCTTTCGCCCCAGCAGCGGCATCGCCCTGATCGACAACGCCACCGGCACCCGCACCCGCCAGGCCCCGCCGCCCGGCGCCTGCGAGCAGTTCGGCGGCGAGTACTACCTGGCCGACCGCCTGCTCTACAACCGCAATACCGGGGTGACCAGCAATACCGGCCAGCTGTGCGGGCTCACCGCCGACTACGGCAACTGGCTGCTGCGCAGCGGCAGCAAGGACCTGTCCGGGTATCTCTACGGCACCTGGGAATTCGGCAACGGTGTGCAGGCCTGGACCAACCTGGCGGTGTTCGATTCGGAGGTGTAATGGGGCACCTCGCCGCCCGCGGTGCAACTGCCGGCCGGACTCGATTTCCCCGCGTTCTACGATGTCACCAGCGGCCAGCAACTGATCGGCGTGCGCCAGTTCACCGCCGCCGAAGTCGGCAGCCAGACCGGGCTGCGCAACCGCAACCGCGAGCGCTCCTGGGACATCAGTGCCGGCCTGCGCGGCACCCTGGCCAACGGCCGTTTCGATTGGGACGCCTCGCTGGGCCGCTCGTATTACCGGGTGCAGGAGCGCATCTCCACGGTGAACTGGCAGCGCGCCAACGACTATTTCCTGTTCCTGGGCCCGCAACAGGGCAGCGTCGACGGCCTGCGGGCGTATGCGCTGGACCGTGCGCGCTGGTGGACTCCGCTGACGCCGGGGCAGTACGCGCAGATTGGCGCGTACTCGGTCAACCGCGCCGCCTCCTGGGTCAACCAGGGTGCGCTCAGCCTAAGCGGCACCCTGGCGCAGGGCTGGGCCGGGTCGATCGAATTCGCCGCCGTGGTCGAAGCCGCGCAGCAGGGCTACCGGCTCAACCCCGACCCGCGCGCCAATGTCGATTACGAAGTGCAGATCGACAGCCTGCTGCTGCGCGGCAGCTACGCCACCAGCTTCCGCGCCCCGGACATGCATTATCTGCTTGGCCAACCCAGCTCGGCGCAGGTACGCACGCTCGACCAGTACCGCTGCATCGCCAGCGGCGCCTACCAGATCAACAACTGCACCGGCGACAACACCGCGGTGACCTATCCCTTCGCCATCAACCGCCGCGGCACCCCGGATCTGGATGCGGAGCTGGGCAATTCGTGGACGGTGGGGTTTGTCTGGGATGCGTTCGAGAACGTCTCGTTCACCGCCGACTTCTGGCGCATCCATCTGGAAGATGAGATCGGCGATATCGACGAGACCACCATCCTGCGCGACGAAGCCGGCTGCCGCACCGGGCTGACCATCACCCCCGGCCAGGCCTGGTCCAACCCCGGCGGCGCCGATTACTGCGCCTCGATCCTGGCCCGCGTGCAGCGCGATGGCAGCGGGCTGGACCTGTGGGCGCGCTACCAGCTCAAGACCGCCATCGGCGATTTCCAGATGGGGCTCGATTACACCAACCTGCGCTCGATGCGCGAGCAAACCTACCGCACCGACCCCAACCCGGAGCGCCGCGACCGTGACATCCGCAGCAAGTTGCGCGGCAGCGTGAGCTGGCTGTCCGGCAACTGGAATGCCACCGTCTACGGCGACCGCGTCGGCGCGGTGCCCGGCGTGCGCTCGCACTGGGGCCAGGACCGGCTCGACAACCCCGGCGGCTGCGTGCCGTTCGCCGATGGCGGGGTGCCCGACGACCGCGCCGGCTGCACCGACACCGATCCCGCCAGCCCCCACCTTCGGCCAGAGCACCCGCAAGTATTACGGCCGCATCGGCCCGGCTATCACCTGGAACGTCAATCTGGGCTACCGCATCACCCCGGCGATGAAGCTCAATCTCTACGTCAACAACGTCTTCAACAGCACCGGCTACAACCACAAGGACCCCTACAAGCTCGATTACGAGTTCTACAACAGCCGCCTGTTCAGCCCGGTCGGCCGCGAGATCGCGGCAGAGTACGTATTCGATTTCTGAGCCGACCATCACCCGCCGCATGTGGTCAGAATGCGGCTCGACACCTCGGATCGGAATGGACACCTTCGGCCGTCATCGTCACAGCCGCGAGAGCAGTTCCGCTTTGAGCAGCGCAGTTGCGCGCAAACGCATCCCCGTGCTTCGGGTCCGGGGGACAGCGCCGGAACGGCTGCACTTCTGGCTAGGACACGCGGAAAGCTTCGCTTGATGCGCATCACTTTCCCAGCCCTCGGTTGAATGCCAGTGGTTGTGCGCTATGTTCAGAACGACAGCTACCGTCGTCCTGCACTACCGGGTCTTATGAAGATCAACAAAGCGCCATCGCACAGCGGCATTGCCTCGTGCGATACACCGCAGTCGCCGGCACGCGGAGATGCGCCGCCGGCGCCGCCGACCGCCGGCGCCGGCGCCGGCGGCCCCCTGAGCGGCCTAAAAAGGAAGGTGAGAAAGGCGCTTCCCGGCATGCTTTGTTCCGGCGCGAAAGAAACCACGAACGGTTCCGAAGCTGCGAGTCATCAGGCAGTGACAATGCAGCCGGCAAATGCGACCTTGGCAGGTATCGAAACGGCACTGTCCAGACCGGGCGAAACAGTGACCGTGGACCTGCAGCGCCACCGTCCCTCACACGCGCTGACCCCAGAGCAACGGATCAGTTCGGATGTACAGGTGCGTCTGCTCTACGCCGAAGAGCAAGGCGCACGCAGGCTGCACATCGAGAGCAGTCTCTTCCATGAGCCGGGAACTCAATCCGTCACCACGCACGGCTCCAAACCGTTGCTAAAGGCGGCGGCATCGGCGGCGCTGGCGCCGAGTACGCAGGGCCTGGACCACATGTTCACCTGCGTATCGCCACCAATCCGCAATGCACTGCCAGGACCTGTCGCGGAGAGCAAACTTTCGCCTACACAGATCGCGTTGACCGGCGTGGCACGGTGGCCAGACCCACGCGTCAACCAAGAGTCGACACCAGAAAATCAACAGTATGGTCGCCGCTTTTGTTCCACGGCCCGGGAAGGCGGCGCACGCATCGCAAGCGGGCAGATCCAGACCTTCCGGCAACTGTGGGATTTCTCGGGCGCAGCGCGTCATAGCTGGGCCACCCAGCAAACAGCTCAGCCAGGTGGTCCCGGCAAACCAAAAGAAGGGGATGCTCAGCCATTTGCGGCTGGTTACCCACGGCAGACGAACGTCGCCACACCCCTCACAGCGCACTATACGTATCTGCGACAACGAGCGCGCCAGCTTCCGCTGGTTCGGCAAGCCAATGGCCTTGCTGCGGACGCTGGGCAGACGATGCCCGACGGGTTCATGGCGCATGACGTCTTCGAAATGGTGGGCGAATTAAATGGGGAGAAGATTCCGCTCACCCAGCTACGGCTGGCTGTGAATCCAGACGACTTTCACCATCCGCTCGCCCAACAGGGGCAGGCAGGACATCAAGGATCGGTTGAAGCCGGCGCTTTTCCGTTTTGCATCCAGCACACCCCTTTCGAACTGGTGCAGCCGATCATGAATCATGTCGAAAACTTGTTCGGCGAGCTGATTGCGCGACGCCACGATCCGGCCGAGCTGATGCCGGCGCTCGGTAACCTGCATTGGTGGATGGCACATGCGATGCCTGACCGGCGAGGAAGCGCCGCAAAGACCGAACTGGCCATCCGCGCCTTGGCAAACGCGCATGGGGTCGAACTGCCCCCATTCGCGCAGGGAAATGTGCCAGACCTGGAAGCCTTCGTTACCGATCGCGAAAGCTTCAATGCGCGTTACGCAAATTTGTTCGAACCGCCGGATCAACAAACGCCTGCATCCACGCGCGACTGACGCGCCGCCAGGAGTCGGCCGGAGTGGAAGTCGGTCCAAGAGAAGGGCAGGGCGTCATATCGTATGCCTTGCCCAATTCGTGCCATACCGCCGCGCCGCCTGGGCTACTCCTCGTCTGTTTGGCTGAATTCGAGGGCAATTAGGACGTGGCAATCCTCCGCCGCGTCGCCATCGGCGCGTGACCGGGCTGATCATCATTCCCGGCGCGTGTTCTGTACCGAGTGAGTGCGGCGTAGAGCGGTGCGTCCAGACAAGGCAATTGCTGCGCCTGACGCCATCCGGGGTTGTGGCATGAGTCGGTCTTCGCGCACGCTCGTACTGCGCTGATCGCCGCGTCTTGCGGCGACCGGTACGCGCGATCCCACCTGCGGCCTCGGCCGCGCGCTCCCCCCGAGGTGTCTGCATGCTCTTTGCCGTTGCGTCGTATCGCTCTTCGTTGCGTTCCCCAGCAACGCCGCGCTGGCGCCGCGCCGCCGCCGGCCTGTGCCTGCTCGGCATGGCGCTGTCCGCCCCGCTGGCCGCGCAGGACCCGGCGCAGGTCAACACCTTCATCGGCAGCAAGGACGACGGCAACACCTACCCGGGCGCCTCGGCCCCGTTTGGCCTGGTCCAGGTCAGCCCGATCGGCGCGCACTACGCCGGCTGGCGCTACGACGACCCCAGCATCCGCGGCTTCGGCCATTCGTTTCTGTCCGGGGCCGGTTGCTGGGAGCAGGGCGGCCAGGTCTCGGTGCTGCCGGTCACCGGCCGCATCGGCCCCGGTGGCGACTTCGATACCGGCGATGCAAAGGCCTTCGACCAGACCCGCTACGCCGCCCGCTACACGCATGATCGCGAGATCGGCCAGGCCGGCTACTACAAGGTGCGCCTGACCGACTACGGCGGCATCGACGCCGAAGCCACCGCGCTCACCCGCGCCGCCGCCGAGCGCTACAGCTTCGCCCCCGGCGCCGACACCGGCCATGTGCTGGTCAACCTGGGCCAGGCCAACGACCGCCACGTGGTGATCGGCAGTCAGCTGCAGGTGGTGGGTGACCGCGTGGTCGAAGGCAAACTGACCACGCAAAGCTTCTGCGGCGGCCACGAATACACCACCTGGTTCCGGCTGGAATTCGACCGCCCGTTTACCGCCCACGGGGTCTGGGGCGAAGACGGCGGCGTGCCCGATGCGCGCCACAGCATGGGCGGCGAACTCAAACCCAACGGCGCCTGGCTCAGCTTCCCGCTGGGCAAGGGCAAGGACGCACGTGCGGTGACCGTGGTCAGCGCCATCTCGCACGTGGACGCCGAAGGTGCACGCAACAACCTGCGCGCCGACGGCAGGCAGGGCGGCAAGCTGCTGGGCCTGGAGCAGATGCGCCAACGCGCGCAACAGGCCTGGCGCAAGCAACTGGTCAGCCTGCAGCTGGACGGCGCCAGCGTCGACGACCGCACCGTGGCCTACACCGCGCTGTATCACGCCCTGCTGCAGCCGCTGACCGGCAGCGACGCCGATGGCCGTTACCGCGGCTATGACAATGCCATCCATCGCGCCGACGGCTGGACCTACTACGAGTATTTCTCGCTGTGGGATACCTACCGCTCGCAAAACCAGTTACTCGCGTTGCTGCAACCCGAGCGCGCGCGCGACATCGGCCGCTCGCTGCTGGCCATCCATCAGCAGGGCGGCTGGTTACCGCGCTGGGGCTACGCCAACTTCGACACCAACATCATGACCGGCGACCCGGTCACCCCGTTCCTGGTCGACCTGTGGCGCTTCGGCGCGTTGCAAGGCAACGAGACCGAGGCCTATGCGGCGCTGCGCCAGAACGCCTTCGAGCAACCGCCCATCAACTCGCGCCACGCCGGCCGCTCCGGCAACGCCAGCTATCTGGCCAACGGCTTCGTGCAATACGACCGCGCCTTCCCCTCCAAGGGCATGGACGTGGACCCGCACCACGGCGGCTCGGCCACGCTGGAATACGCACTGGCCGATTGCGCGCTGGCGCAGATGGCGCAAGCGCTTGGCCACAGTGCGGACAGCGCGCAACTACGCAAACGCGGCGGCAACTGGCACACCGTCTGGGACGCCGGGGTGCGCGATGCCGACACCGGCTTCAGCGGGTTTCCGCGTCCCCGCCTGGAAGACGGAAGCTGGTACGCACCCTCGGACGATCGCTACAGCCCGCGCTCGCAACACGGCTTCCACGAAGGCACCGCCTGGCAATACCAGTGGCTGTTGCAGCAGGACATCCCCGGCATGCTGCAGGCCATGCACGGCAGCGAGCAGGCCGGCAAACGCCTGGACGCCTTCTTCGCCTACGACGACTTGCTGAAAGACCCGCTCAACGCCGCCCGCACGCACTGGGTGGTCGGCCCGTACAGCTATTACAACCAGTACCGCTACAACCCCAACAACGAACCGGACCTGCACGCCCCGTGGATGTACACGCTGATTGGCCAACCATGGAAGACCGCCACCGTGGTGCGCGCCGCGCAACAGTTGTTCACCAACGCACCCAACGGCGTCACCGGCAACGACGACCTCGGCACGATGTCGGCGTGGTACCTGTTCAGTGCCTTCGGCCTGTATCCGGCGGTGCCGGGCAGCGGCGAATTCCTGTTGCATGCGCCGCGCTTCAAGCGGGTCACGCTGGACCTGGGTAACGGCAAGCGCCTGCGCATCGACGCCCCCGGCGCCGATGGCCGCACGCTGCAGTACGTCGATGGCGTCCGCGTCAACGGCAAGCCGCAGCCGCAGGTATTCCTGGATTGGGCTCAACTGCAGCAAGGCGGCACGCTGTCGTTTGCGCTGACCAAGCAGCCGCCCACTCAGGGCTGGGGCACCCAAGCGGACGCATTGCCCACCTCGTTCTGCGCCACGCCTGCCGCCGCGCAGTGACCGCAAGCATCAGGCTGACGGATGAAAGCCCCTCTCCCTGCGGGAGAGGGGTGAGGGTACGGGGCAAAGCCACTGACTCACGCGCGCAGCAGACTTCCACCGCTAAACCTTCGCCATCGAGGATGCAGGGTTGAAGGCGCGTGGCGACGCGTTCCTCATCGCTGGTCGCCGGTGGATACCTGCGGCGCACCCTCATCCGCCCTACGGGCACCTTCTCCCGGTGGGAGAAGGGCACAGCTCACCTGCATTTGGCGGCGGAGTACTCATAGCAGCCGCGCAGCACAGCACTGCTACCGCCAAGACCTTCCCATCGATGATTCACTCTTGAAGGCGCGTGGCGACGCGTTCGTCATCGTTGGCACTGAAAGATATCTGAGGCGCCCCTCATCCGCCCTACGGAGACCTTCTCCCGGCGGGAGAAGTAAGAGCAGCTATCAAAACGACTGCTCGCTATGTTTTGTTAGCCGCTCTAACTACCCCACCTTCCCCAAGCGACTATTCCGCCGCCCGTAGGCCAGGTAGACCACCACGCCCAGCGCGTTCCACACCAGGAACCAGCCCTGCGTGGTGCTCGGCAGGCTCCAGAACAGATACAGGCAGCCCAGGATCGCCACTGGCCCCACGACCCAGGCCAGCGGCGTGCGGAACGCCCGCGCACGCGTGGGTTCGCGCACGCGCAACACCAGCAGACACGCCGCCACCGCCGTAAACGCCGCCAACGTACCGGCATTGGCCAACGCGGCAATTTCGTCCAGCCGCGCCACACCCGCCAACGCGGCCACCAGCACCGCGGTGAACAAGGTGATCGCCACCGGCGTGCCGGTGCGTGCGTTGACCTTGGACAAGCCGCGCGGCAACAGCCCGTCGCGCGACATCACAAAGAAGATCCTGCTCTGCCCGTACAGGAACGCCAGCAGCACCGTCGGCAGCGCGATGATCGCCACCGCGCCGATCACCAGCGCCGCCTTGCCATGGCCCAGTTCGCGCAGGATCAACGCCAACGGCTCCGGGCTCTTGCCGAACACGGTGAAGCTCATCGCACCCACCGCCGACAACGCCACCAGCACATAGATCAACGTGCAACCGATCATCGAACCGACGATGCCGATCGACAGATCGCGCCCCGGGTTCTTGGTCTCTTCTGCCGCAGTGGAGATCGCATCGAACCCGTAGAACGCGAAGAAGATGATCGCCGCCGCCGCCATCACGCCGCGCTCCACGCCATCCGGGCCCATCGCCTTGGAGAAGCCATATGGCATGAACGGCTGCAGGTTGGCGCTGTTGAACGCCGGCAGTGCGATCGCCACGAACACGCCCAGCGCAATGATCTTCAGCACCACCAGCACCGCGTTGAGCGTGGCGCTTTCCTTGGTGCCGGCCATCAGCATGCCGGCCACCAGGAAGGTGATCACCACCGCCGGCAGGTTCACGATGCCGCCGGCGTGCGGCCCGGCAATCAGTGCATGCGGCAGATTGACTCCCAACCACTGCAGGAACCCGACGAAATAGCCCGACCAGCCCACCGCCACGGTGCTCACCACCAGCGAATATTCCAGCACCAGGCTCCAGCCCACCACCCAGGCGATGCTCTCGCCCAGTGCGGTGTAGCTGTAGGTGTAGGCACTGCCGGCGGCCGGCATCATCGTGGCCATTTCCGCATACGCCAGCGCCGCGCAGGCGCACACGATGCCGGCGGCCACAAACGAGAGCAGCACCGCCGGGCCGGCCTTGTCGGCGCCCACGCCGATCAGCGTGTAGATGCCGGTGCCGACGATCGCGCCGATGCCCAGTGCGATCAGGTGCGGCCAGCTCAGGCTGCGCACCAGCTGCCGCCCGGCCTCGTGCACGGTGACCTGATCGATGGATTTGCGCCTGAGCCAAGACGACATGGGGACCTCGCAGGAACCAAAAGAATTCCCGAGTGTCGCCCAACGCGGCGCAGCAAAGCTATCGGTCCAAGGTCACGCGACGCCCGGCGCAGGCTGTGGCAGCGCGGAGTTAGGTAGATCGACGCGCTGGAAACGCAGCCGCTGGTGGCGATGCAGATGCGCGTGAGGCGTTGCGGCGTGACCAGCGCTGGCGCGTCATCGGTGGTGCGAGCTATCTGGCGACGGATGGCGGCGGCCGTTCCCACGGCATGCTCTGCCGACGCGGGTGATCGCCATCAACAGTGACGACCGGATTGGTTGGTGATGCGCGCGCTGCAAGACACCGGCCAACAGTGGCGAGGGTCGGTCGCCCTCAATCGATCGACGGACGATGCGGCGGACGTGCGCGCCGATACAGCAACTGCACCGCCCACGCACTGGCCAGGCCGATCGCGCCGGCGGCAAAGTGGCTCCAGTCGAGCACGCGTGGCGCCGCGCCATTGGCATCGTGGCCCCAGAAGTTGAACCACAGCAGCACGATCGCAGTGACGATCATGCCCAGCCAGAACCACAGCCGCGTCGCGCCGATGGCATAGATCAGGAACGGCAGCGCCGCACCGATCAGGAAATGCACCGGGAAGAAATACGCCGTGCCGTACGGCCGCATCAGGTACCAGATGATCGCCCCAAACAGCCCCAAAAAGGCGAATAGGCCCAGGGCAAGCAAACGGGTTTGGGTCTTGACGGTGGTCATCAGGCAGCCTCGCAGGTGAGAACGTCAGCCTACCGGCGCCCAGGTCACGTTGAGGTCAATGCGCGTGCGCCTGCATGTTGCGCCTTCGCAGCATTGCTTCGGGCCGCTTGTGTAACTGCGATGCAGTCGGCGCTGCATGTGCCCAAAAAACAGGCGGTTGCGTCATCAAGCACCATCGCGCTGGTGGCCGGTTGATGCGTCATTGAAATCGTTGGCCAATCCCAATGGGATGCAGGTTGTTGTGTACTGCCGATGCGATGGACCCGCAAACATCGCGATGGCGGCGGTGTCGTACGTGTTGCGATGTGACACTGCTGTCGCGTTGCCGCGCGATGTTGCCACGTGCGTAACGATGCGAGATGGCAATGTGCATGACACGCGTCGAACCGCGTTACGGCTCGAGTTTGCCGGCGTAATGCTCGCGCACATGCTGGCTGATGTAGGTACTCAGTCCGCGTCCGTCCGCGGCCAGGCGTTGCATGGTGGCGATCGCCTCGGGGCCGGCGCTGGCCTCGGTGTACACGTACGTTTCGCCACTGCGAAATTGCACCGCGATCGCGCCGGTGGTGATCGCATAGGCCACCACGCCGGAGTCGCCATCGCGGTTGCCGTAGCGCTGCAGCGAGGGAGTACGGCGCGTGACCATGCACACAGGCTAGGGCGACCACGGTGAGGATGCCTTCAACGGACGCGGCCGCGTGCGCCGCTGTGCGCGCGGTGGTGGCTCAGCTCGCCGGCAGACCTGGCAACAGCGCGGTCAATACCTGGCAGCGCTGCGCGAAGTCTGCATGCAGCTGACGGATGGCGGGCGAGAACTGCTTGCGATGCGGGCACACCAGCTGCAATGGCAGCCGGTCGCCGTAGGCCGGCAGCAGCACTTCCAGGCGCCCGGCCTGCACATCGGCGCAAACATCCAGCCACGACTTGTAGGCGATGCCTTCGCCCGCCACCGCCCAGCGCCGCACGACGTCGGCGTCGTCGCACAGCATCGCCCCACGCACCGGCACGGTCTGGCGGCGGCCATCACCTTCGAACTGCCAGCGGTCGTACGGGCGCCCGGCCAGCACGTACAGCAGACAGGCGTGCTCGCGCAGTGCCTCCAGCGTGCTTGGCCGCCCATGCCGGTGCAGATAATCCGGTGCGGCCACCAGCACGCGGCGGTTGTCCGGCGCCAGCGGCAGTGCCACGTGGTCGGCGTCGTCGATGCGCCCCAGCCGGAACGCCACATCCACCGGCGCGCGGTACAGGTCGGCCACCTGGTCGGACAAGTGCAGGCGCAGCGTCAGCCGTGGATGCGCGGCGCGGAACGCGGTCAGCCATGGCAGCAGCACGTTGCGGCCCAGGTCCGACGGCGCGGTCACCTGCAGCAGCCCGTGCAGCGCCTGGTCGCCGCCGCGCACCTGCTCGCGGCCATCGCGCAGCAACTCCAGCACCTGGCGCGCGTACGGCAGGTACTGCTCGCCCTCGGCGGTGAGCCGCAGGCTGCGGGTGGAGCGTGCAAACAGGCGCAGGTCCAGCGCCCGTTCCAGCCGGGCCACAGCAGCACTGGCCTGGCCCGGCAACAGGTCGGCCTCGCGCGCGGCACTGGAAAAACTGCCCAGCGCCGCGGTGCGCACGAACAGCGCCAGATCATCGAACCGGACCATCTTCTCTCCAACAGTGAAACTGCTTGCGCAGTTTGCCGGTTTTTCCGGAAATGGCGATGGCGCACGCTGCAGCTCCTTGCCCCACAGCCACCGCCATGAAAGCCATCGCCTACCCGCAGCACGGCCTGCCCATCGACGACCCGCGCGCGCTGGTTGCGCTCGACCTGCCACTGCCCACGCCCGGCCCGCGCGATCTGCGCGTGCGCATCCACGCCATTTCGGTCAACCCGGTCGACACCAAGGTGCGCGCCACGGCGCCGGTAGAGGCGCCGCGCGTGCTGGGCTGGGACGCCAGCGGCGTGGTGGACGCGGTCGGTGACGAGGTGACCCTGTTCCAGCCGGGCGATGCGGTGTACTACGCCGGCGCGTTGACCCGCCCCGGCACCAATGCCGAATACCACCTGGTGGACGAGCGCCTGGTCGGCCGCAAGCCCACCACGCTCGACGACGCGTCCGCCGCCGCGTTACCGCTGACTGCCATTACTGCCTGGGAACTGCTATTCGACCGGCTCGGCATTGCCGAAGGCGGCGGCGCAGGCCAGACCCTGCTGGTGGTCGGCGCGGCCGGCGGGGTCGGCTCGATCCTGGTGCAACTGGCGCGCGCGCTGACCCAGCTTACCGTGGTGGGCACCGCCTCGCGCCCGCAGACGCAGGACTGGGTCTACGCGCTCGGCGCCCACCATGTGATCGACCACACCGAGCCGCTGGCGGCCGGCCTGCAGCGCATCGGCATCGCCCAGGTGCAACATGTGGCCAGCCTCACCCATACCGACCAGCACTTCGCGCAGTTGGTCGAGGTGCTCGCCCCGCAAGGCCAGCTGGCGCTGATCGACGACCCCGCCACGCTCGATGCGCTGCCGCTCAAGCGCAAGAGCCTGTCGCTGCACTGGGAGCTGATGTTCACCCGCTCGCTGTTCGCCACCGATGACATGATCGCCCAGCACCACCTGCTCAACCGCGTCGCCGCGCTGGTGGAGTCCGGCGTACTGCGCACCACGCTGGGCGAGCACTACGGCCGCATCACCGTGGACAACCTGCGCCGCGCGCACGCCGCGCTGGAATCGCATCGCACCCGCGGCAAGCTGGTACTGGAAGGATTCTGAGCGAGTGGTGGTGGCTGCACGGGGCGTTGATGTTTCACCGGCTCGCTGTTCGCCACCGATAACACGATCGCCCCGTATCACGTGCTCAACCGTGTCGCTGGGCTGGTGGAGTCCGGCGTGCTGCGCACGACGCTGGGCGAGCACGACGGCCGCATCACCGTGGACAACCTGCGCTGCGCACGCCGCGCTGGAATCCCACCGCACCGCGGCAAGCCGGTTCTGAGGGGATTTTGAGCGAGCGTTAGTGGTGATGGCGGTGGCCGCTGCGGGATGTGGCGCTACAGCGCGTCTCGCGTTCGCGCGGGATGCAGGGCGGGCACCAGCTCGGCGGCGGCGGCGGCGCTGCGGTGACGAGGCCTGGATCGCGAGTAATGGCACGCGATGTTGGATGGCGCATCGGTCTGTGCGCGGTGTTGCGATCAATCCCGCTAAGGAGCGACTGCGCCTGGCCGACGGCCGCGCAGTCGGTCGTTGCAGTGCGGCGCAGGTCGCAGTGCACCGCCAGCCGCGCGCCACGCAATTCACCCCGAACCAGCACGTGCGCCCTCCCGACCATCAGGCAGCCACCGTGCCGACCCTGCAGCTGGCCACCCACTGACGCAGCTGCTGCGACCGGCACCGCTACACTGCGCGCATGTCATCCGAATCCCTCATCCTCATCGGGCTGCTGTGCGCAGTCTTCGTGCTGCAGCTGGCCATGCTGCTGCGGCGCTCTTCCACCACCGGGCTGGAGCAGGCGCTGCGCGCCGAACAACGCGACGGCCGCGGCGAACTACGCGAACAACTCGAAGGCCTGGCGCGGCAGCAGGATGGCCGCCTGGAGACCTTTGCGCGCAATCTCACCGAGCTCTCCACCCGCACCGACCAGCGCCTGGACCTGCTGCGCGACGCGCTCGGCGAAGATGCCCGCAAGGCACGCGAAGAAAGTACCCAGGCGCAGCTGCGCACCGGCGAGCTGCTCACCGGGCGCCTGACTGAATTGCGCACCCAGCTCGATGGCTTCGGCCAGCAGCAAGAAGCCCGCATCCACGTGTTCGGGCAGCAACTCACCGAGCTGATCGCACGCACCGACACCCACATGGCCGCGCTGCGTGAAGCGCTCGCCGAGGACGCGCGCAAGGGCCGCGCCGAAGCGGGCGAGTCGCAGCAGCGCTTCACCGAAGCGCTGGGCCAACGCCTGACCGAGCTGACCCAGCGCAACGAACTGCGCATCGGCGAGATGCGCGCCACGCTCGAGCAACAGCTGGCCAGCCTGCAGAGCGACAACGCCAGCAAGCTGGAACTGATGCGCGCCACCGTCGACGAGAAACTGCAGACCACCCTCAACACGCGCCTGGACGCCTCCTTCAAGCTAGTGTCCGAGCGGCTGGAGCAGGTGCAGCGCGGCCTGGGCGAAATGCAGCAGCTGGCCACCGGCGTGGGCGACCTCAAGCGCGTGCTCACCAACGTCAAGGACCGCGGCGGCTGGGGCGAAGTGCAGCTGGAGAACATACTGGAGCAGACGCTGACGATGGAGCAATACGCGCGTAGCGTACGGGTCAAGCCCGACAGCGCAGAAGCAGTAGATTTCGCGATCCGCCTACCAGGGCGCGGCGACGACACGGTGGTGTGGCTGCCGGTCGATGCCAAGTTCCCGCGCGAGGACTACGAACGCCTGATCGACGCGCAGGAAAAAGGCGACCTCGACGCAATCAAGAGCTCGACCGCGCAGCTGGAACGCGCCATCCGCATCCAGGCCAAATCCATCAGCGACAAGTACGTCTGCCCGCCGCACACCACCGACTTCGCAGTGATGTTCCTGCCCACCGAAGGCCTGTACGCCGAAGTGATCCGCCGTGCCGGGCTGGTCGACCTGCTGCAGCGCGAACATCGCGTGGTGCTGGCCGGGCCGACCACCTTTACCGCCCTGCTCAACAGCCTGCAGATGGGCTTCCGGACCCTGGCGATCGAAAAGCGCTCCAGCGAGGTCTGGCAGGTGCTGGGCGCGGTGAAGAGCGAGTTCGGCAAGTTCGCCGGCATTCTCGAAAAGGCCGAGCGGCAGATCACCACGGTCGGCAAGAGCCTGGGCGAAGCCAGCCGCAAGACCCGCACCATCGAGCGCCGCCTGCGTGGCGTGGAAACCCTGGCCGGCGAGCAATCGCAGGCGCTGCTCGACGACGCCGGCAACGACGACACCAGCAGCAGTGACGACGAGGCCGGTGACGAGCAGGAATGAGTGTGGCGTGCAGCGTGCCAGTGCGGAAGAGGGCCAGTGCAGATGGTTCGTTCGCGCGACCAACGGTGAGCCGGCCACACCGTAACCAGCGCGGGCAAGCCACTCACCGCACAGCCGCACCCGGCGCATCGAACCGCCTTCTGTAGGAGCGCCCTCGGGCGCGACGAGGCCTTCCCGGTAACGCCCCATCGCGCCCAAGGGCGCTCCTACACGGCCGAAGCCATCTGGTAGCCGCCGTGCATTTGGTAGTGATCCACCCCGCTGCAAATCGACGCACACGCCACGTGATCGACAAGCTCTCACCTCGCAACCGATCTCACGTAGGAGCGCCCTCGGGCGCGATGAGGCCTTCCCGATAACGCCGCATCGCGCCCAAGGGCGCTCCTAAACGGCCAACGCCATCTCACAGCCGTCGCGGGTTTAGTCGTGATCCACCCCGCTATAAATCGACGCACAGGCCTGTGATCGGCAAGCTCTCACCTCGCAACCGATCTCCCGTAGGAGCGCCCTCGGGCGCGATGAAGCTTTCCCGATAACACCCCCTCACGCCCAGCTACGCCCCAACGCCGCAGCCGCAGACACCGCCCACCCCGAGCACGCCACGCAGACACACCAGCCGCGATGCTTGCCTCACCTTGTTCAAGAAGAAGCCCGCATGTCGAGCCGATGGATGTACACGACACTGTCCGCACTGCTGCTGGCCGCCTGCAGCAATACGCCCACCACGCAACCGTCCCAGGCGGCTGGTGTGACGCCTGCACCATCAACATCCACAGACGCTGCCGCCTGCACCGCCAAAGGCGGGCAGATGCGTCCGGTAGGCCGCATGCAGACGCCGCGGTGTGTGGTGCCCTACGCCGATGCCGGCAAGACCTGCACCGACAATTCGGATTGCAGCGGTGACTGCCTGGCCACCAGCATCGTGCCCACCGGCACCGCCACCCGCGGCACCTGCCAGCGCGACAGCGATCGCTTCGGCTGCCGCCAGGAAGTGGTCGGCGGCATGGGTCAGGCAGCGCTGTGCATCGATTGATCCGCTGACCTCGGCGCACCGGGTGCAGCGCTCGCGCTCGCCCGGCGGTTATGCTCTGGAGCTTCCTCCAACAGGACGCACCGATGAGCCAGAGCATCCACGACATTCCCGTGACCGACATCAACGGTGGCGCCACCAGCCTGGCCGCGCATCGCGGCAAGGTGCTGCTGGTGGTCAACGTCGCCTCCAAGTGCGGGCTGACTCCCCAGTACGAAGGCCTGGAAGCGCTGTACCGCGACAAGCAGGCCCAGGGCCTGGAAGTGCTGGGTTTCCCGGCCAACGACTTCAATGGGCAGGAGCCCGGCAGCGAGGCGGAGATCGCCCAGTTCTGCCAGCTCACCTATGACGTCACCTTCCCGCTGTTCTCCAAGATCGCCGTCACCGGCGCCGAGATCCATCCGTTGTACCAGGCGCTGACCAGCGCACAACCGCAGGCCACCGGCGATGGCCCGATGCGCGAAAAGCTGGCCGGCTACGGCATCGCCGCCAACCCGGCACCGGGCGTGCTGTGGAACTTCGAAAAATTCCTGATCGGCCGCGATGGCCAGGTCATCGAACGCTTCGCACCCGACGTCGCCGCCGATGACGCCCGCCTGCGTCAGGCCGTGGATGCGGCGTTGGCGCACTAACCGGCGTTGCTTGGACAAAGACATATTGCGACTCGTCATCCAGTCAGCCACCTGTTCGATTTCGGTCGAACAGGGCGCTGCCACGCGGGCGGTCTCAGCATCTGCAGTCCACGTTGACTGACCGTGCAGACGTAGAGAAGAGCAATGCGCGAAAGCCAAAGAGACACCGTGAGGCACCTACTTCCACTCCTGAGCCTTCTTTGGTGCGTTTCAGCACATGCATCTGATCTATGTGTGGGCCTGGCGACAACTGCGCAGAGCAATGCTTGCTGGACCAAAGAGGTTGCGCAGTCGCAGGCACACCTCGACGACTATCTGCAGGCGGCACGCACAAGGGCGCTGACAGATTTCGGTCTGTCAGCCGATGCGTTCGATGCAGCGCAAGCTGCCTGGCGTACTTACAGCGAAAGGCAATGCGGCAATGTGCGTGTGTTGTGGGGCACCGCATCGGTCGCGCTGGCGAAAGCGGCGAGCTGTCGCGTCGATCTCAACGATCAGCGCACCCATGATCTATGGGAGAGCTACCTCGCCTACGCTGATCGCACTCCTTCCGTCATGCCCGAACCGGCGCTGCGGTCCGGTAAATAACAGTGCCATCGGACGAACGCCTGCCTAACGCAGAAGGCATCGGTACCAACACGCTGCACGTATCACGCGGAGCAGGGCGGCATGCGCCGCAATAAAAAAGCCCGGGATCGCTCCCGGGCTTTTTGTTGTGCAGCAAACCACTCACCCACCCATCAGCGAATCCACTGCGGGATCGGCATGGCGTCCACCGGGACCGTGCTGTCCTTGTCTTCGCGCAGGTATTCCGGCAGCTCGCCGTCTTCCTTGCGCTGGCTGCGCAGGTCGCGGGTGATCTGGTAGCTGCGGCGCTGCATCCAGGCATCGCGGGTCAGGGCGTATTCGTCCGGGGCCTGGTCGCGTAGCGAATCCAGCGACATCAGCTGCGCGCGGGTGTCCACCAGCTGCAGGCCCTGCAGGGCGAAGCGTGCGCCGCTGTCGTCGAGCTGGCGCAGCGGCGAGAGCGGAATGTCGCCGCCCAGGCCGAAGGTGTCGCGCACCGTGCGTGGGCCGAACAGCGGCAGCTCGAAGTAGCGCGAGTTGCGCCAGCCCCACACGCCCAGCGTCTGGCCAAAGTCTTCGCTGCGGCGCGGGATGCCGGCGGCGCTGGCCGGGTCGAACAGGCCGGCCACGCCCAGCGTGGAGTTCATCACGAAGCGGCCCAGGGTCTGCACCGCGTAGACCGGGTGGCCCTGCAGCAGCTGGTTGACCATGGTCAGCGGCGAACCCAGGTTGTCGAAGAAGTTGGTCACGCCCAGGCGCGCCGGGCGCGGCACCACCTTGGTGTAGCCGGTCGCCAGCGGCCGGGCCACGCCGCGATCTACCGCCAGGTTGAAGCGGTGCATGCCGCGGTTGTAGCGCTCCCACGGGTCGTAGGCCGGGGCCCCGCCAGGCAGGGCCGGGCCTGCGGCTGCGCCGCCGGCTTGCGGCGTGGTGGAGCCGTACAAGGCGTCGAAATCATCTTCGGCCGCGGTCGGCGCGCCGGGCGTGCCGCTGTCGGCAGCGCTGCTGGCCGGCTCGGCCGGCGCAGTCGCCGCAGTGGCGGGCAGGGCGTCGGGTGCGGCGAAACCGGCCGCGGCCGGCTGCGCGGTCACCCCGGCATCGTCGCGCACCGCGGTGTCGGAGGCGCTGGCAGCAGCATCGGCGGCGGGCGGGGCAGACTTGGGCGTCTGGCTCGCGCAGGCGCCCAGCAGCAGGCAGGCCAACAGGGAAAGGGAGCGGAACTGATTCATGGGGGTGGCACTCAGGCCTGAAAATCGAGAGAGGGCGACAAACGGTAGGCGGCGCACAATTCGTCCAGACCGGACGCCTTGCCCACCACCGTGCCATTGCCGTTGCTGCGCAGGCGCGCGGCCAGTTCGGCCAGCATCGCCACGCCGGCGCTGTCCAGGCGTTGTACACCGGAAAGATCCAGCGTGCGGGCGCCAGCGAGTTGCGCGAGCGCGCGCGGCCACAGATCCGTGACCGCGGCCCGGTCGAGCACGCCGCTTACCGCCAGCGTGTCGCCGTTGCGCTGCAGTTGGTCGTTACTGGCCATTGGCCGGTGCCGCACCCACCTGCAGGTTGCCGCTGCGCAGGTCGGCCGCGACCTTGGCGATGCCCTTTTCGCGCAGCGGGCCGTCGAACTGGGTCTTGAAGGTCTGCACGTAGGAGATGCCTTCGATCATCACGTCGAAGATCTTCCACTGGCCGCCGCTGTTGCGCATCAGGTAGTCGACCGGGGTCGGGTCGTTGCCGGCGCGCAGCAGGTCGGTGGAAACCTTGACGCCGCGGTTGCCCGGCAGTGCGCTTTCAGACTTGGCGCGGAAGGTCGGCTTGCCTTCGAAGTTCAGCAGCGCGGTGCCGTAGCGCTGCATCAGGTTCTCGGCCAGCGCATCGGCAAACAGCTTGACGTCCGCATCGGAGGCGCCGCGGCCGTGCACGCCCAGCACCAGGCGGGCCGAGTAATCGCGATCGAAGGCCTTGTTCAATTCGCCATTGATGTACTGGCGCAGGGCAGCCGGGTTGCCACGGAATTCGGCGCGGCGCTGGTCCAGCGTGGACAGGATGCGGGTGCTGCTGTCGATGACGGTCTTGGTGGCCGCGCCCTGGGCAGCAGGCGCGCTGGCGGTGGCCGGCTGTGCCAGCACCGTGGCCGGTGCGCACACCAGCAGGGTCGAGGCCAGGGCAGCGGAGAGCAGGGTGGTCTTCATGGGGTTGGTTCCGTAGAGGGGGAGGCGGGCTGCGCAGGCGCGGGCGCCTGGCCGTTGGCAGCGGGGGCATTACTGCTGCCGCCGCCACCACTGAACATGTATTTGCCGACCAGCTGCAGCAGATCCACCGCCGGTTGGGTGAAGCCGATTTCTTCGCCCGGCTTGAGCGTCTCCGGGTCGCCGCCCGGCTGCAGCCCGATATAGCTTTCGCCCAGCAGGCCGCTGGTGAAGATGCCGGCCGAGGTGTCGGCGGGCAGATCCTTGTATTTGGTGTCCAGCGACAGGGTCACCACCGAATCGAACTTGGTCGGATCCAGGCTGATGTCGGAGACCTTGCCAATGGTGACGCCGCCGATCTTCACCGGCGCCTGCGGGCGCAGCTGGCCGATCTGGCTGAAGCGCGCAATCAGGGTGTACTGGCTGGAGCCAAAGCCCCAGCGCTGGTTGGTCGAGGCCACCGCCAGTACCAGCAGCGAGGCCAGGGTCAGCAGCAGAAACGCGCCGACGGCAAATTCGAGTCGTGGTCCACGCATGGCCATGGGGTTATCTCACTCCTGGTGGTGCAGGTGCCCCGATGCGGATCGGAGCGGATGGTTCGGTGGGTCCACACACCGCAGGCTGCGGGCGGGTGCGAGAAAAGGGACAGATCATCGGAACAACATGGCCGACAGCACGAAATTGAACATCAGCACCAGCAGCGAGGCGTTGACCACCGCGCGCGTAGTGGCGATCGAGGTGCCTTCGATGGTGGGCTCGGCATGGAAGCCCACGTAGGCGGCCACCAGCGCAGCAGTACCGCCGAAGATCGCCGACTTGAGCATCGCCACGCCGAAGTCGTCCCAGAAATCCACGCTGTTGCTCAGCCCCGACCAGAAGGTGCCGTTGTCGATGCCCAGCACGTGGACGGCTTCGAAATAGCCGCCGGTGATGGCCAGCGAGCAGAACACGCCGGTCAGTAGCGGCACGGTGAGCACCGCCGCCCAGAAGCGCGGCGCCACCGCCTTGGCCACCGGGTCGATGGCCATCAGCTCCAGCGCCTTGATCTGGTCGGTGGCGCGCATCAGGCCGAGCTCGGCGGCGATCGAACTGCCGGCGCGGCCGATGAACAACAACGCGGTGAGCACCGGCGCCAGCTCGCGGTACAGCGACAGGCCAAGCAAGGTGGACAGCGCATCGGAGGCGCCATAGGTGGTGAGCGTGCGGTAGCCCTGCAGCGTCAGCACCAGGCCGACGAAGGCGCCACCCACGGCGATGATCGGCAGCGAGCGCGCGCCGACCTTGTAGATCTCGCGCACCAGCTCGGCAATGAAATCGCGCGTGGGCAGCGAGCCGCGCAGCACGGTCAGCGAGAACAGCCCGGCGCGGCCGAAAGCACGGATCGATTCGGCAATGGCCATCAGGCAGCACTCCGGTCGCGGCGCGGCGCCGCATCGAACGGGATCGGGCCGTCCGGTTGGCCATGCAGGAACTGCTGCACCAGCGGGTCGGTGCTGTCCTGCAGCTGCTCGGGGGTGCCGGCGAACACGATGCCGCCATTGGCGATCACCACGGCTTGGTCGCAGATCGGCAGCGTCTCGTGCACGTGGTGGCTGACGATGATGCTGGTCAGGCCCAGGCTGTCGTTGAGGCGCTGGATCAGGCTCATGATCACGCCCGAGGCGATCGGGTCTAGCCCGGTTAGCGGCTCGTCGTAAATCATCAGCGGCGGGTCCAGCGCCAGCGCGCGCGCCAGTGCCACACGCCGCGCCATGCCGCCGGACAATTCGCGCGGCCAGGCATCGGCGGCGGCCAGCAGGCCCACCGCATGCAGCTTCATCTGCACCAGGCGCTGCAGCACCGGCGCCGGCAGGCGGGTATGCGTGCGCAGCGGCAGCGCGACGTTGTCGGCCACGCTCAGGTCGGTCAACAGGCCATTGCCCTGCAGCAGCACGCCAACATTGCGGCGCATTTCCAGCAGCGCCCGGCTACCGCGCGGAATCTCCTGGCCGAACAAGGTCACGCGGCCGGCTACCGGGCGCAATTCGCCAGTCAGTGCCGCCAGCAAGGTGGACTTGCCGCTGCCGGAGGGACCGAGCACGGCCGTGATGCTGCCGCGTGGGACATCCAGCGACACATCGCGCAGGATCGCGCGTCCGCCGCGATCGATGCGGACACCGGACAATTGCACGACAGGGGATTCGGACGCCGTCATTGCAGCCTTTAACAGAATTCCAACGCGATAGAGTAACCGTCACACGGCTGAACATAACCGAACCGGTGCGTGCAGTATTGTCGCATTGCGAAGCTGTCCGCCGCCCCAGCAGATCACGCCGTGCGCGCAACACTGCATGCCGCAGTGCAACCGGCGCTCGCTCGTTGCTGCATCGCTACGGCATCATGAGGGGATGATGTCCGCGCCCGATTTCCGTCTGTACCCGTCCAATGCGCTGGATACCCTGGCCGCCTTGCTCGCCGAAGAACTGCGCCGGCCGGTGCCGGAACAACCGGTGTTGCAGCCGGAGGTGGTGCTGATTCCGCAGGTGGCGATGCGGCGCTGGTTGCAGTCCACGCTGGCGGCCGAGCACGGGGTGGCGGCGAATCTGGAATTCCTCACGCCGGGCGAATTCGTCGCGCGCGCGCTGGAACGCAATCTCGGCCCGGCCGACGACGACCTGGATATGGCCACCACGCAGTGGCGCCTGTACCAGACCCTGCAAGGCGAGCTGGGCAGCGACGCGGCATTGGCGCCGCTGGCCGGGTATCTGGCCGATGGCGATGCGCTCAAGCCGTGGGCGCTGGCCGGCGAGCTGGGCAGCGTGTTCGAGAAATACCAGGCCTGGCGGCGCGACTGGTTGCTGCGCTGGGAAAGCGGCGCCGACGCGGACGACCCGCAGGCGCGGCTGTGGCGCAGCATCGCTGGCGGGCGGCAATACCGTGCGCGCCGCATCGGCCAGTATCTGGACCGTTACGCGCGCCCGGACGGCCCGCTGCCGCAGGGCTTGCCGAAGCGGCTGTTCGCCTTCGCCATCCTCAATGTGTCCCCGGACGTGCTGCGCGTGCTGGCCACGCAGGCGCGGGTGGGCACGCTGCATTTCTATCTGCCCACGCCCACGCAAGGCTATTGGGGCGATCTGCAGACGCTGTGGCAGCGCCGCCGCGAGGGCGGGGCGGTGGCGCTGTTCGCCGAGCAGGTGCAGGAAAACCCGTTGCTGCAGGCCTGGGGCGCGGCCGGGCGCGACTTCATGGCATTGGTCGGCGATTACGAAGTGGTGCACCCGCTGGCCGAGATCGCCGCCTACGCCGACCCGCTGGACGCCGGCCGCCGCACGCTGGCCGAGGGTGGCCTGGGCGACAGCCTGCTGCGGCGCATGCAGAGCGACCTGTTCCATCGCCACGCCCCGGCCATGCCGCCCGTGTTGCCGGCGGTGAACCTGCACGACCCCAGCCTGCAGGTGCACGCCTGCCACACGCGATTGCGCGAGCTGCAGGTGCTGCACGACCAACTGCGCGCCTTGCTGGACGATGCGCGCTTCGACCCGCCGCTGCAGCCGCGCGAGATCGCGGTGCTGTCGCCGGACATCGACCCGTACGTGCCGTATCTGGACGCGGTGTTCGGTGGCCACGGCAGCGACGACGGCCTGCCGTACGCACTGGCCGACGCCAGCCCGCTGGCCAGCGAGCCGTTGGCCGATGTGTTCCTCACCTTGCTGGGCCTGCCGATTTCGCGCTTTGGCCTGCACGAGATCCTGGACCTGCTGGCCAGTGCGCCGATCGCCGAGGCCGCCGGCTTGGACGAAGCCGGGCTGGAGCGCCTGCGCGGCTGGTTGCATGGCGCCGGCGCGCGCTGGGGGCTGGATGCGGTGCATCGGCGCCAGCACCAGGCGCCTGGCGACGATGCCTACACCTGGCGCTTTGCGCTGGACCGCCTGCTGCTCGGCCACGCCAGCGGTGCCGAGGACGACATCGACGGCGTGGCGCCCTGGCCGCAGCTGGAAGGCAGCGCGCTGGCCGCGCTGGACACCTTGTTGCGGCTGCTGCGCGTGCTCGATCGCCACCAGGCCGCGCTGGCCGAGGCGATGACGCCGGTGCAGTGGCGCGAATGCCTGCTCGGCCTGCTGGAGGCGCTGATTCCAAAAGCGCCCTCGGCACCGCGGGCGCAGCGCGCGCTGGAGCGGTTGCGCACCTTGATCGACCAGTTCGCCCGCGACGCGGTGCGTGCCGAGTACGCCGGCAAAGTACCAGCCGAGGTGGTGCGTGCGCACTTTGCCGCCGTGCTGGGCGAGTCGGACACGCGCGCGCCGCTGCTCACCGGCGGCATCAGCTTCGGTCGCATGGTGCCGATGCGCCTGCTGCCGTTCCGCGCCATCTGCCTGCTGGGCATGAACGATGGCGACTTCCCGCGCCGCGACCCGGCTGCCGGGCTCAATCGCCTCACCGCCGAGCTGGGCACCGAGCGCCGCCGCCATGGCGATCGTTCAACGCGCGAGGACGACCGCTTTTTGTTCCTGCAGTTGTTCGCCTCCGCGCAGGAGGTGTTCTATCTCAGCTATCTCGGTGCCGATGCGCGCGACGGGACGGTGCGCGAACCCTCGGTGCTGGTGAGCGAGCTGTTGGGCAGCGCCGCGCAGTACCACGCCGATCCAGGCGCGATCGATGCGCTGGTGGTGCGCCACCCGTTGCAGCCGTTCGCTGCCGCCGCGTTTGGTGCGGTGGGCGAAGACGGGGCCGACCCGCGCCGTTTCAGCTACCGGCGGCAATGGCGGCCAGCGGTGGACAGCCTGGCCGGGCAACGCCAGCCGCTGGCGCCGTGGGTGGCCGGTGCGTTGCCGGCCGATGCCAGCACGTTGCCGGCCAGTGTGTCGATCGACGACCTGCGCCGCCTGTTCGCCGACCCGGCCGGGCAGTTCCTGCGCCATCGCCTGGGCATGCGGCTGCCGGACCCGGCCGGCGAAGACAGCGACCTGGAGCCGCTGCTGGCACCCACCCGCGGGCTGGAGCAGTACGGCCTGCAGCAGCAGGTGTTCGAAGCCGCCTTGGCTGGCGATGCCGACGGCCTGTACGAGCGCCTGCGTGCGCGCGCACTGCTGCCATCGGGCCCGCTCGGGCGCCGCCAGCTCGATGAGCGCCTGCGTCAGCTGCGCCCGTATGCCGATGTGTTTCGGCAATGGCGTGGCGAGGCACCGGCGCAGTCGCAGCGGCTGCAGGTGGAGATCGACGGTACCAACGTGCACGGCCGCGTGCCCGGGTGGTATGCGAACGGGGTAGGGCGCGTGCAGGTGGGCGCGCTCAGCGGCCGCAGCGCGATTCGCGACGGCCTGGAATGGCTGCTGCTGCGCGCGGCCGGCGAGCGCGTGCCGTTCGTGCGCTTCTTCGAGCACGACGACAGCCTGGGCCCGCATCCCATCGACCCCGAGCCGCTATCGCAGACGCAGGCACGCGCGGCCCTGGGCGAGTTGCTGCAGCTGTACCGGCACGGCCTGCAGACGCCGCTGGCGTTCGCGCCGTACAGCAGCTGGAAATACCACCAGGCCGCCCGCAACGACGAATGGGACAAGGCCATCAAGGACGCGCACGGCCAGTGGCAATCGAGTTTCGGCTGGAGCGAATCGCACAGCCCGGAGCTGCGCCTGGTCACCCGTGGCCGCGACCCGTTCGGTGATGCGCAGCAGTTCGTTGACTTCGCCCGCACCAGCCATCAGCTGTTCGCGCTGCTCGAACACGGCAGCGCGCCGGAACCGCTGGATCCCGCGCGCGTGATCGAGAGTTGGCGCCAGTGGCGTGGCGCGCAGGACGACGCCGAATGAGCAACAGCCCCGTGACCGACCCGTACCTGCACCTGCCGCTGCACGGCGTGCGCCTGATCGAGGCCAGCGCCGGCACCGGCAAGACCTTCACTCTGGCCACGCTGTTTACGCGGCTGGTGGTGGAGCGGCAGCTGCGCATCGGCCAGATCCTGGCGGTGACCTTTACTGAAGCCGCCACCCAGGAGCTGCGCCGCCGTATCCGCGAGCGCCTGGCCCTGGCCGCCACCCTGGTCCCCGACGCCCGCGCAGGCGCGGCCGCAACCGAACCGCAGACAACGCTGCTGCCCGACGCCTCATCAGCTGGTGTAGGAGCGGCCTTGGCCGCGACCGAACCTTCCCAGACCCAGGCGAGCGATGCGCCATCGCCTGCGATCAACATGGCCCCGCCCGCGACCGCCCCCGCGCCTGCCGACCACCCATCGCACCCGCCAGCGCAGACACCCCCGCAGCCACACGCACAAGACGCACCCGACGCCGTCCTCACCCGCGCCCTCCTCGCCGCACACCTGGCCACCGGCACCGAAACTCCCACCGCGCTACGCCGCCGCCTGCAGCAGGCGGCGGAAGAAATCGACCTGGCGGCCATCTTCACCATCCACGGCTTCTGCGCGCGCGTGCTGCGCGAACACGCGCTGGAAAGCGGCCAGGCCTTCGCCGCGCCGCAACTGCTGGCCAACGACCGCGAGCTGCTCGGCGAGGTGGCCGCCGACCTGTGGCGGCAGCGCGCTGCCGATGCCGCCATGGCCGACGATCTGGTGGCGCTGTGGCCGGCCGGCCCCACCGCCCTGGCCAGCGACCTGCGCGCGCTGGTGCAGCAGCCCGAACTGCTGCCCGCTGCCGCCGCGCCAACGCCGGACCCGCAGCCCGCGCGCCAGGCCGCCGCACAGGCCGTGGTGGCCGCATTGCGTGCGCATGGCGATGCCGCCTACGACGCAGTGGCCGCCGCGTTCGAGCACAAGATCTTCGATGGCCGCCGCGCGCGCCGCCCCAGTTTCGACAAGGCCTTCGAGCAACTGTGGCAGGGCAGTGCCGAGGCACATTGGGTGCTGGACGACGGCGGCCATCTGGACAAGTTGCTGCCGCAGCGGCTGCGCGAATTCTGCAAGGACGGCGCGCACGACCGCGTGCCGTGCTCGCCGCTGTTCGACGCGCTCGCCGTGTGGCAACAGGCCGATGCACTGGTGCGCCAGTGGGAAGGGCAGCGCCGCATCCGCCTGCTGCATGCGCTGCGCGACGATGCCGTGCTGCAGCTGGCGCAGCGCAAGCGCCAGCGCCGCGTGCAGACCTACGACGACCTGGTCGATGGCGTCGCTCGCGCATTGCAGGGCCCGCAGGCCGAGGCGCTGGTGCAGCGGCTGCGCGCGCAATACGCCATTGCGCTGGTGGACGAATTCCAGGACACCGACGACCGCCAGTTGCAGATCTTCTCGCGCGTGTTCGGGCCTGAGCAGGCCGCAGCGGGCGAGGCATTCGCGCCGGACGATGATGCGGATTTCGACAACGCTGCCGGCACCCCGCCGCCGCGCCTGCTCGCCTTGATCGGCGACCCCAAGCAGGCCATCTACGGCTTCCGCGGTGGCGACGTGCAGACCTATCTGGCCGCGGCCACCACCGCACAACGCGCGCCGCCGCTGGAGCACAACTTCCGCTCGCGCCCCGGCGTGCTGGCGGCCATCGACGCGCTGTACGCGCAGGCCGGCTATGCCGAGGCCTTCCTCACCGAGGGCATCGCGTTTCATCCAGTGCAGCCGGGCACCAAACGCAGCGATGCCGATCTGCAGCGCGATGGCACCGCCGCCCCGGCGCTCACGCTGTGGCGCGCACCTGCGCCGCCGCCGCCGGCAAAAGGCAAACCCAAACCCTGGAGCGCCGGCCGCGCGCGCGAGCTGTGCACCGCCGCCTGCGTGGCCGCCATCCGCGGCTGGCTGGCCGGTGGCCGCGACGGCAGCGCCAGCGTCAACGGCCGCCCGGTGCAGGCCGGCGACATCGCGGTGCTGGTGCGCAGCCACGGCGAGGCCACGCGCATCCAGCAAGCGCTGGGCGCTGTGGGCATTCCTGCGGTGGCCGCCGGCAAGCAGAGCCTGTTCGCCACCGACGAAGCACTGGAACTGCTCGCCTTGCTGCAGGCCCTGCTCGACCCGGGCGACGACAGCCGCCTGCGCGCCGCGCTCGCCACCGTGCTGATCGGCGAAGACGCCGCCGCCATTGCCGCCCTCGAACACGACGGCGAGCGTCATCGCCGCTGGCAGCAGCAGGCGCTGGACTGGCGCGAACGCTGGCAGCGCGGCGGCCCGTTGGCCCTGGTCGGCGATCTGGGGGCCACGCATGGGCAACGCCTGCTGGCCCTGGTCGATGGCGAACGCCGCCTCACCAACTACCTGCAACTGGCCGAGCTGCTGCAGGAAGCCGACACCCGCGCGCTCGGCCCGCACGGCCTGGTCGACTGGCTGGCACGCCGCATCGCCAATGCCGACGACAACGACGAAACCCAGCAGCTGCGGCTGGAATCGGACGCGCGCCGCGTGCAGATCGTCACCCTGCACAAGAGCAAGGGCCTGGAATACCCCTTGGTGTTCCTGCCGTACATCGGTATCGGCCGTGCCGATAAAAGCCCGGGCCGCCATTGCGTGGTGCACGCGCCGCCGCATGGCCGCCAGCTGCACTGGAACACCTCCAAATGGAGCGCCGACGACACCGCCAGCTGGAGCACCGCCGAGACGGCGTGGAAGCAGGAACAGCGTGCCGAAGACGCACGCCTGCTCTACGTCGGCCTGACCCGCGCCGAGCACGCGCTGTGGATCGCCACCGGTGCCTTCCACCAGCACGAGCGCACCGCGCTGGCGCCGATGCTGCGCGACCCGGCCGCACTGCAGGCCAGCGCCGGTGCAGGGGTGATCGCCCTCGACGACACCGCGCCGCCGGCCACGCTGCCGCGCCTGCCCGCCGACGACGCGGTGCAGGTGCCCGCCGCGCGCGTGGCGCAGCGCCACGTGGTGCCGGACTGGTGGGTCTACAGCTTCACCCAGCTGGCCAATGCCGACGCCGGTAGCGACCCGATGGCCAGCGCCACGCTCGCCAGCAGCGGCGGCAGCGACGAACCGCCGGCCAGCGAGCCGGTGAGCGCGCCCGCCGAAGTGGAGGCGTTCGACCCCCGCTTTGCCGGCAACCGCTTCGGCGTGGCCATGCACGATGTGTTCGAACGCTGCGACTTCGCCGCCTGGCGCAACTGGCGCCCCGGCCAGCCCGCGCCCGAGGGCCAGGCCGCGGCCATTCTCGAAGCGCTGCAACGCGGCGGCTACGGCCAGGACGAACTGGACGACGGCCTGGCCATGCTCACCCGCCTGGTCGGCCACACCCTCACCGTGACCCTGCCCGAGGGCACCTGCCTGGCCGCGGTGCCCGAGCCGCAGCGCCGCAACGAGATGGAATTCCACTTCGCCATGCGGCCCACCCGCGTGGACTCCCTGCTGGCGTTGCTGCACCGCTTTGGCGTGGTCACCGAGCGCCAGGCCTTCGGCGCGCGCCAGCGCCTGGAAGGCCTGATGACCGGCCTGATCGACCTCACCTACTGCGCGGACGGGCGCTGGTACGTGCTCGACTACAAATCCAACCGCCTGCCGGCCTACGACCCCGACGCCCTGGCGCGGGCCATGGCGCACAGCGAGTACGAGCTGCAGGCGCTGATCTACACCATTGCCTTGCACCGCTGGCTGCGCTTCCGCCTGGGCGCCGGCTACGACTACGCCCGTGACTTCGGCGGCGTGCGCTACCTGTTCTGCCGCGGCCTGGACGCCGCCCGCCCGGCGGCCGACGGCCTGCCCGCGCCCGGCATCCATGCCTGGCGCTTCGACCCCGCCCTGGTCACCGCCCTGGATGCCCTGTTCGCCGGCACGCCAGAGGCTTCGGACGCATCAGCGCCTTCGGCCAACCGGGCGACTTATCGGGATGAGGGCACGTCCGCGCCGGGAAGGACCGCACCATGATCAACCAGGCTTCGTTCCTCTACAGCGCGGCGCCGGATCTCCTCTCCCCTCGGGGCGAGCAGGCAGCGCGTAAGCGCCACGGTGGGCTTGCCTGTTACCGCCACGTGGTAGCGCGTGCAGCGGAGCGGAACGAGCGCTGGGCAGAAGGCACGTCTGCTTTTGGAATGGACAGCACCATGACCGACCAGGCGTCATTCCTCTCCCGTGCTGCGCCGGATTTCCTCTTTGACCGTGGCGAGCAGGCCCCGCGTGCACCCCACGACGTGCTTGCATGGGAGCGGCTACGCGGTCACGCGCGTGCGCAGGTGCCGAGTGAGGAAAACGGCGAGCGCACGTCGACCTCGGGAGGCACTGCACCATGACCCAACCCACCTCCCTGCTCGACGCCCTGCAACGCGCCGGCAGCCTGCGTACCATCGACCTGGCGCTGGCGCAAAGCCTGCAGCGGCTGGAACCCGACACCCACGGCGACGTGTTGGGCGCCGCCGCGCTGGCCTCGCTCGCGGTGGCCAGCGGCCATGCCGGCCTGGACCCGGCGCGCGCCAGCGTGCTGCTCGACCCCCGCGACGGCCCGCCGCCCACGCTGCCCACCCCGGCCGACTGGCAACGCACCCTGGCCGCCTCACGCTGGGTGGCCGAGCCCACGCCGGACGAGCCAGCCGCGGCAGACTGCCCGCTGGTGCTCGAACACGGCCTGCTCTACCTGCGCCGCTACCGCGAGTACGAACGCCGCCTGGCCCAGGGCCTGCGCCGCATCGCCGCCCACCCGCAGCCGGCCTTCGACGCGGCCGCGCTGGCGCCGCTGTTCGCGCAATTGTTCCCCCAAGCGTCCCCGCTCTCTTCGGAAGAGGGTGCCCGACGCGCGGGTGAGGGCACGGGCCTGCCCGCGCCATCGTTCGACCAGGAGAGCGCGCAGCCGCCTGCGCCCTCCACCGACCGCCAGGCCCAGGCCGCCGCGCTCGCACTGCGCCGCGCGCTGCTGCTGGTCACCGGCGGGCCCGGCACCGGCAAGACCACCACCATCGCCCGGCTGTTGTTGCTGCGAATCGCCCAGGCGCTGCACGCCGGGCACTCCGGCGTGGCTACTGCGGCCGGCGTCGGCAACACATCTGCCGGTGAAGCCACGCAGCAGCCCGCCCCAACGGGTGCCGGCGCACCACCACCAAGCGCACCTGCCACCCACGCCGCCGCACCCTTGCGCATCGCGCTGGCCGCGCCCACCGGACGCGCCGCCGAGCGCATGGCCGAGAGCCTGCGCGGCGCCGTGGCGCGTGCCATCGCCAGCGGCGTCGACCCCACCCTGGCCGACGCCCTGCCCACTGGTGCCAGCACCCTGCATCGCCTGCTCGGCGTCATCCCGGATTCGCCGCACTTCCGCCACGACGCCGACAACCCGCTGCCGTTCGACCTGATCGTGGTCGACGAGGCCTCCATGGTCGACCTGCCGCTGATGTGCAAGCTGGTCGACGCCGTGGCCGATGGCACCCAGCTCATCCTGCTCGGCGACGCCGACCAGCTGCCCTCGGTGGAGGCCGGCGATGTGCTCGCCGCCATCCTGCAGGCCGCCGGCCCCGGCGATGGCCTGCAGCCCGACGATGCCCAGGCGCTGCAGCCACTGCTCGGCAACCCGCCTGGTGACGTCACACCCAAAGCGGCCACGCCGGCCACCACCCACAGCGGCGGTCTTGCCGGCCACCGCGTGCACCTGCTGCGCGGTTACCGGCAGGCAGAGGACTTCGCCCTCGCCCCGCTGGCCGACGCCGTGCGCGCCGGCGACGCCGACACCGCCCTGGCCCTGCTGCGTAGCGGGACCCTGGACGGCGTGCATTTCCACGAAGACGGCGAAGACCCGCTTGCACTCGGCCGCGACGCACTGCTTGCCCACTGGCGCGCCCTGGCCGACGCACACGACCCCGCCGCCGCCTTGCGTGAGGCTGGCCGCCTGCGCCTGCTCACCGCCGTGCGCGCCGGCCCGCAGGGCGCCCGCGGCCTCAACGCCCGCATCGAACAACTGCTGGCCGAATCCGGCTCCGGCGCCCGCCGCCTCGGCAGCGCCTCACCCTGGTTCCAGGGCCGCCTGCTGCTGATCACCGAAAACAGCTACCGCCACGGCCTGTTCAACGGCGACGTCGGCATCTGCCTGCGCAGCGAAGCAAGTCCCTTCTCGGGGCGCAGCGACGCACCGCCGTCGTCAGGGCCAAGCCAGCCCGGCGCCACCGCGCACCGCCACGACCCACCCACCGACAGCCGTGCCCAAGGCCCGTTGGTCGCCTGGTTCGAAGGCGACGGTGACGGCCAGGTGCGCGGCTTCCACCCCGCCGCCTTGCCCGCCCACGAAAGCGCTTTCGCCATGACCGTGCATAAAGCCCAGGGCAGCGAATTCGACACCGTCTGGCTGCAACTGCCCACCCGCGACGCCCGCGTGCTCAGCCGCGAACTGCTCTACACCGGCATCACCCGCGCCCGCCGTGCCCTGCACCTGGCCGGCAGCGAGGCAGTGCTGCGCGCAGCGCTCGCACGGCACGCCGCGCGGATCTCGGGCCTGGCGTGGCGGCTGGGTGGGGAGCAGCAGGCGGCACCCGCCAAGCCAGCAACAGAACCATCCACTGCGTTGCCCGTGCAGGGGTCGTTGTTCTGATGGACGCGAGCCGGCGCAATGGCAGCAGGGAAAAGTGTTCTCAGGCAAAGAGCTCTAGCAAAAGACAGTTATTCGAAACTTTCGAATAAATGCCGCCGACAGCAATAGCTGCGACACCAAGCATCAAAATCGCGGCGATCATCGCCAATGAGCACGAGGCATCTGTCCATGACAGTCCTACCCAACATCCACTCCGGCGAAATCCTGCTTGAGGAGTTCCTCGAGCCGATGGGCATCAGCCAGAACGCACTGGCGCGGGCCACCGACGTACCGCCGCGCCGCATCAACGAGATCGTGCTGGGCAAGCGTGGCATCACCGCCGACACCGCCATGCGTCTGGCCGCAGCGTTGGGCACGACCGAGCGCTTCTGGCTGGGCCTGCAGGCCGACTACGAGCTGGAACAGGCGCACCGCGCGCTGGGCGACCTGCCGTCACGGATCAAGCGGCTGGCGGCTTGAGGGGAAGGGTGTCTCGCACGTCACGCTGACAACGGAGCACGCCCAGTGACCTGTAAGGCCTGTCGATCGCGGAGCAGCGCAGCGTGAGCGTGCACAGGCAGGAACGCGCACACTGATGCCTGGTGTCACCCTAAACGCGAGGTCAGGCGATCCACCTGACCTCGTCTGCCGAGTAGCAGGCCGGGCGGCTTACTTGCCCTTCTTTTCCTGCTTGGCCGCGCGCTTTTCCTTCAGCGTCTTGGCCGGCTCTTTCTTCTGGCTCTTTTTCTGGTCCATCCCCTTGCTCATGACACCCTCGTAGTTGTTGGATTGATCGGTGGGCAGCGCCATGGCCTGGCGTGCCTGCGCACTGTACGACGTGCGCGTGGCGGAGGGCAGGGGGATCGCAAGGCTGGGCGAGGGCGGCCTCAGGCGTGGCGTTTGGTGGCAGGCCCGGCCGCCCATCGACGCGGTCGGCAAGGCCCCAAAACGCAAAACGCCCGCATGCGACCGCCAGGGTCTGCACGCGGGCGCTGGCGAGCGCTGCGGCCTTACTTGGCCGGCACGCGCTGGTACTGCTCGCCGCCGGTGTTGAGGTGGCCGTTGGCCTCGTCGATGGCGAAGTTCACCGTTTCGCCATCGCTGCTGACCTGCAGCGCGCCGTCCTTGTACACCGCCGGGTAGCTCTCGGTCTTGGGCTTGCGGCTGAAGAACTTCGGCGTGGTGCTGCGGACCATGAAGGTCTCGCCATTGCGCTCGATGTCCATCGTCTCTTCCTGCGTCTGCACGTTGACCCAGTGGCCGACGAACTTCTCGCCCTCCACCTTGGCGCAACCGCTCACCAGCAGTGCCGCGGCCAGCGCGGTGCCCATCCACTTCATCATCGTGTGTTCTCCCGTTTAGTCTGGAGGCGAGGATGGCGGGTGGGGGATGTATGGGAGGTCAAGGCCGCACAATGGCAGGCCGAATATGAGCGCCCCTCATACCCTGAAAAAACACAACCTCACCGCGTTACCCGCTACTTCCTTGCGCGCACAGAAAAAGGCTGGAAGATCACCAAACAGCTTGAGCTATGGGTAAGCTGAGGTCGTCTTGCAGCCCCGCCAAGGGGGGCTTTCAGATGCCTCCGCCATGAAGTAAGGAGAAATAATGAGTATGGGCGCCTATCACCTGAATCCATATCTCGCCTTTGCTGCAGTGATTTGTATCTCGACGGCGGGATGTACTTCGCCTGCGCAGGCAGTTGCGTCGCAGCGCGAGCATCCGAGCCAGCACAACGAGCAAGCGCCGGTCGCGTGTCCTTCCAAGGATTTCACTACCTTTCTTCAACGCTATGCGGATGTCGCAAACGATGAAGTGCGTCTCCGCTTCACTGATGATCCGCTGGAGTATGAGGTTCCTACGCATACCGTTGAAGAAGCAACTGCGTCATCGCCAATCACGCATATCTCAAAGCACACTGGCCCATCTCGTCTTGAATTATTCTCTTACCGGTATTTCAAGGATGCAAAAATATTTGATCAAATAGCCGCAGGAGAAGGCGCGCCTGAGCCAATGAGTAAGGTTGGCTCCAAGCTCTCTGTAGAACTAACTGCTAATGAGGGTCGCAGGGTAAATTTCGGCATGGAATACGAAGTAGATACTTACGTGTTCGAGAAGCGTGAAGGCTGTTGGCACCTAACGCGCGCGATTAATCTCAGGGACTAACAAGGAGTTGGGAGATGGCAACACAGGATGCTAAACAGCAGACACCCTATCGTGTCATTCAACTTGAGTGGGATGCGGAAAAAGGTGAGCGCAACGAGGCTGTCGGAAACTTCGACGAGTTGGTTACGCACCATCCCAAAAGCAACAGTGATGCTCATCTGGTCAACGGCAAAGTCGTGGGCGGTCAAGCAGGTCGGACGCTGGGAGTGGTTGGTGGCGAAATCCAGGAGATCGAAGTCTCCAAGGCAGGTAAGGACTATGGCCTTCGTCCTGATCAGGTATTGCTGAAGAAGGACTTCATGCTTGAGGATTCCAGGTTGCCTTCTGGGCCTGCTTCCAGGTCGCTCGATGTTCCGTCGCCTGTTACTGGAGTTGTTGGTACGGTCAATCCGTCACAGGGCTTGGTCGATGTGCTGGATCGGGAAGGCGGCGACGTCATCCTGCGTGTCCGGCACATGTCGCCACTCCATGTAAAAGCTGGCGATCAGGTCGAGTATGGCCAGGCGTTAGGCGTGCAGGGTAAGCAGGCAACAGGAGCAATTCATGTGCACATGGAGGTCGATAGTCGCTACTACCAACACTACGAGAACTATGTAGGCGATTTGGTCAGCGGTCGCCTGTCGATCGATACAGAAAGGCGGGATCGGGGCATTGAACCTAGGCCGTTCGTGGATGACGGAACAATCCGCATCGGTGAATCGTCCGAGATGGTTCAGAAGGTGCAGCAAACATTGAATGCCGAAGGCTATCGCGGCGCAGACAATCAGCCACTTCAAGAAGATGGTGTCTACCGTCTTTCGATGCAGGCAGCAGTGATCAACTACCAGCAGGCGCACGGCCTCTCCCAAACGGGGGACATCGACCCTGCGACATTGCAGCAGATTGCTCCGCGTACCTTCCCGCCCGAGTTGAATCGGGAAGATCACAATGCCGCGCCAACCTACCGAAATATCCAGGGTGCCGTGCCCTCGCAAGACCCGCTACATCGTCAGGCCGAGGAGGCCGTGCGCCGTTTGGAGCAGAGCCTTGGCCGCGACTATGACGACAACAGCGCGCGGCTGGCGGCCAGCAGCGCCCACCTGGCCAAAGCAAACGGACTGACGCAGATCGACCATGTCGTGTTGAGCAATCAGACAGCGTCCGTCGGACGCGGCGAGAACGTGTTTGTGGTCCAGGGCGCATTGGATAACCCCGCGCATCAGATGGCGCACATGAAGACCAGCGACGCTATCGCACAGCCGGTGGAGCAATCTCTTTCGCAGCTGCAGACGCTGAGCGAAACGCAGCGGCAGCAACAGGCCCAGCAGCAAAGCCAGCAGCAGGATCAACAACAACTGAGTGCGCCCCCGACGTCCCCCCGCCCTGAGTAGCGGCCTGGTTTAGAGTCCGGGGTTGATGATATCGGTGTTTGCCAGATGTTGGGCATAAGCAGCCGGCGTCATGCCGCCAATTGCTTTCTTGGGGCGGTCCTCGTTGTATTCGCGTCGCCAGCGTTCGATCTCGGTGCGTGCATGCAGCAGCGTTGGGAACCAGTGTTCGTTGAGGCATTCGTCGCGCAGCCGGCCGTTGAACGATTCGACGTAGGCGTTCTGGTTTGGTTTGCCCGGCTGGATGAGCCGTAGCTGCACACCCCGGTCATGCGCCCAGGCAACCATCGCTTTGCCGCAAAACTCCTTGCCGTTGTCGGTGCGGATCACCTGCGGCAGGCCGCGACTGTGTGCCAACCGATCCAGCACGCGCGCAACGCCGTGCCCGGAGATCGCGCGTTCCACCTCGATGGCGACCGCTTCGTGCGTTGCGTCGTCCACGATCACCAGACACTTGATCACCCGGCCTTCGGCGGTGCGGTCGAACACGAAGTCCATCGACCATACCTGGTTGGCCTGCGCTGGCCGCAGCAGCGGTTGACGCTCGCCTATTGGGACCTTCTTGCGCTTGCGGTGCCGCACTTGTAGCTGCTGCTCGCGATACAACCGCTCCACGCGCTTGTAGTTCACCAGGCGTCCTTCCTGTCGCAGCTTGAGATAGATCATCCCCACGCCGTAGCGGCGATGGCGATGAGCCAACGCAAGAATGCGCTCGCGCAGTTCGCCATTGCGGTCTTGGCGTGGGCAATAACGCAGCGCGCTGGCGCTCATGCCAATCGCCGCCAAGGCACGACGCTCGCTAGCACCACGCCCGATCCACTCGCGCACCAGCGCACGACGCGCCGGTGCGCTCACCACTTTTTTCGCAACGCATCCTTGATCAGGTCATTCTCGAACAACTGCTCGGCCAGCAACTTCTTTAGCCGCGCGTTGTCGGCCTCAAGGTCCTTGAGCCGCTTGGCGTCGGGCACGCTCATGCCGCCGAACTTGCTGCGCCACAGATAGTACGAGGCCTCACTGAAGCCATGCCGCCGGCATAAGTCCTTGATCGCTATGCCCGCTTCGGCTTCGCGCAGGAAGCCGATGATCTGCTCTTCGGAAAAACGCTTCTTCACGTCCAATCTCCTTGGGGTAGGGAATTGGACTCCAAACTGAGGCGCTACTCAAAATTGGGGGGACGTCGCCCCAACATCGAATGGTCTGAGCAGCTGAAGATTCTCTTTGGCAGCTTCCAATCAGTGGCCGACGAGCTTTTCTCCCTCCATCACGGCTCACCCGGTCAACAGCAACGCATCGGTCAGCGTGGTTCCTATCCACTTCGCCATCGTGCGCTTTATAACTATGGCCTGGTTACATATGGCTGTTGGGGACTCATGGGATGAAAAAGCCCATTGAAATAGCGGTCCGAGTATGCGCGTAGCCTCGTAAACTGGAAATTTAACCTGCCCCTGTTTTCCGCTGACTAGGGAAAAAGCAGAGCAAGGTCGGCGCCTCGCTCTGCTTAAGCTTAAAGAAAGCAGAAGTCGTTAAGCCATGAAGCTTATGAGAAGGGAACGGGTTGCTTTAGCTGAGCGGACGGAAGTCCCGCAGAAAGTTGATTTTTGAACGACTTTGCCGCTTCAAGCGCTTCAGCCTGAGCGCGACGGACTGCAGTTGCGGATTCCATAGCCTCAGTAATCTGCTCAAGTTCTTCTGATCGCGAGGGAATGCGGACGGTGAGAGACAGCAATTGAGCTTGACCAAATCGATTTCGGCTTTGCTTCGTCGATCCTGTGGACAGGCGGTCGACAATCTCCAAGGTCCCAGGACTGTTGAGGACCTGAACGATATAGCGCAACTTCATTGCGGCATCCTTAACGCCAGGCTTTGCAATAAACGTCGGGAACTCGATAGATGCGCAAGCGCTATCGTGCTCTTTCTCTGTCAGGGCAAAGGAGCCGCGGAATGCAAACAGGCGATTGTAGATAAGCATGCCTTGCTTGACCCGATATATGTGCCCCTTGAGAGCCTTTCCAATTTTCTGCTCGCGTACGAAAGCGCCTTCGCCCCACCACTTTACCCCCAGTAGTGCATAGCTTTCTTCCGCGCTTACCTTTACGCGATCTTTAACCTCCTCAAGAATGCTATCAAGCAAGACATCGTCATATTCTGCAGAAGCTACTACCTGCTCGATGTCTAGTGTTGCCTCATAGGCGCTCTTGGCCTTCTCGTTTGCATCGCGCAGTTCCTCCCTCGATTCTCCAAGCACTGATGCTCCGAGCGAACTGGGGGCATACGCCTCGGCATCCATTCGGTCAGTCGGAGTCGAAATCCAGGAACGCGATCTGGGGTTTGTGAGCGATCCATTTTTTACAAATTCCTTGAAGTCGATGAGGACATCTGGAAGCTCATTTCCAGGTATGGATTGCCCGTTGCCGGCGAGTCCGGTGTTGCCCGCAATAGCAAAGAAACTTGGTCCTTGCATTTCCCCGCAAGCTTTTTTCTTGCGAAGAAATACGATGCTCGTCTTGGCGGCTGCACCGTAAGAGAGAAACGTATTGCGACCAAGGCTGACCACGCCTTCAACAATCGAATGCGTACGAATGAAGGAACGCACGCTTTGCGTACTTCGATTGTTCAGAATCCCGTCGATAACAACGATGCCCATCCTGCCGCCAGGTTTCAAGAGTTTTATGCATCGCTCAATGCCCAAGATAAGGCGGTCTTGGGACTTTCGTCCACTGGCAAGCTCATAGTTTGCCAAAACGACGGGATCGTTCTCGATCGATCCAAAGGGCGGGTTTGTCAGGCAGACATCAAACATTCCGGGTTCAACTGCCCCGGGGACATCTTGTAGCCCATCAGCGCGGAAAATGCCCGAGCTTCCGTCGCCATGAACTGTCATGTTCATCTTGCAGGCCTGTGCGATACGCTCCTTCCAGTCAATGCCAAATAGGCATTTTTCGGAAAGTTCCAACCTCCACCTATTTCGCTCTTCTTCGGCGAAATCGTTAAGGCGAATTTTCTCGCTGACTGTGTCGAACGCAAAGATCAGGAAGCCGCCAGTTCCACAGAAAGGATCTATGATTTTCTCGCCGATGCGAGGTGCGACGGCATCGACCATGAATTCAACAACATTCCGGGGCGTAAAATATTCCCCAAGGCCGCCAGTAAAGGTATCGCCAAGGAAGTACTCGAATGCCTCTCCCTTAACATCAAACGCGGTAAGACCCAGATCGTAGTTTTCGAAAAGCTCGACAATCTTGCGGATGGTGCGATCCTTCAAGAGGATCTTGGTATCGTTGGATAGGACGTCCTTGTAATTGAGAGCGGATTTTGCCTCTTCGAGAATTTTGTGAACTACGTTAAAATGAAGGCGCTCAATGCAATCATCGAATACGCTGAGGCGAAACCGATTGGATTTTGGGTTAGACTTCTCTTCATAGAGCTTGCAAAACATAAGCTTCGACATCTCGTCGAATGCTGCGGTCGGATCCATGCCTTCATTATTTCGAATCTCGTTATGGCAAGCCTTCAATATGTGTTTGAATGCCTGGACATCATCGATTATAAAGAGCTCGTGCTTTGCCTCTTGGCGAAGAGCATCTTGGGTATCGCTGCTAATTACGAACTTGATCAGATCATCTCGCAGTTCATTCCGAGACGGCAGTTCTGGCAGCTGAGTCTTTTCCAGCGTCAAGTAGACGCGACTTTGATCCCCGTTTGTAACAAGGACGAGGGGGGCGATCTTCGGAAGTAGGCGCGCGTACGATATCGCTTGCTCCCGGGCGTTGCGGTCCAGAACCTCCGTAGAGGCTTTTGTTTCGCAAAGCAGAAGGGGCGAGGTCTTTCGCGCTGAAGAGTAGACCAGCACATCTGCAAAAATAGTCTTCTTTTTCCTTCCTTCATGAACTTCGACCGCCACCTCGAAATCCATGCAGTTCCGCTTGTAGCCTTTCGACTCTAGGAGCGGAAGCAGCTTATGGATTTTTACATTCTCTTCGTTCATAAATGCCGTGTAGCTAGTCTGGAGTGTGGGAGCCCTGCTCCTGCACAAGTGTATCCGAAGTAGTCTGGGCTTAGCCTCCGCGACGGCGAGCTATCCTGCTGGGAAAAAACGGGTCAGGCTCTAAGGTATCCCCACGTTTTACACCGTAAGCATCATCTGTTCGCGCACTGCCGCAGGCAGTGCGCGCAAGCGCCCTATCCACCGTGAGACGGGCTCCATCGGCCAGTGTCGGACCAAGGCTTCTCGGCCGATGCGTAGCGTGGAGTAGAGCTTGCGTGTGCTGTTGCGTGGAGACAGCCACTGGGCGATACCGGTCGCTTCGCATCCCAGCCCTGCCAACCAGCTGGCGAATGCAGCCAACGTATTGATCAGCAGCAGGATCTGCAGTCGCTCGCCGCGTCGGGTCAAACTGTCTTCCAGCGCCTGGCCGTAGCGATGTGATTTCAGATCGCGAAATGCCAGTTCGATCTGCATCCGTCGTGCGTACACATTAACCAACTGCTTTGCGCTGGGCGCCTGCAGCTGCGGGGATGCAACGATGAGCCAAGGCTCGCGCTCGCGCGCTGCGGCCTTCAGACTCGATGACGCACGCGAGACTTTGGCGGGTGAGCGGCGATTGCACCGTTTGCGCCCTTGCCGTGCCTTGGCGTAAACCACCAACCTGCAATCGAGTGGATCGCTGCGATTGGCCTGCATCGGCGGTAACTCGCATGCACGATTGGACGCCAACACATGCAGTTTCCGGCTATCGATCCACTGATCTGCTCCATCCCGCACGTCCTGCGGCTTGACTTGCGTGCGCCCGCGCAGTCGCCCAACCCAACACCAGCCCATGGCCGATACAGCGCGGAACCACGGTGTCCGGAAGCCGGCGTCAGTGACCAGGATCGGGCGAACATCGTCCGGAACCAGTGTCCTCAGTTGTTGCAAGAAGCGTCTTTCTGCACCAGGCGATCCCTGCTGCTTTCCTGGCACTACCATGTCCAGCAAGGTAAGCGTGCGGCCGCCCACCGGCACCGCTGCGCGCAGCAGACACCACGATTTGTCTGGCTTCAGATCGCTCCAGTCGATGACGATTACCGGCTGCGCGCCGCGCAGCAGCCAGTGTGCCATCTCGTGGTCGATCACTGATCGCTCGACCTGCAAATTGCGATTACTCAACAGGCGATCAACTGCCTTGAGCGGCGCGCGCACCCGCAGTGCGCTCGGCCACGAACGTGCGATGTCCATCAGTGTCAGCCTGCGTCCGTGCAACAACGCCTCGACCGCATGCAGCAACGCGCGTTCGCGCAACGCATGCATCCCGTACAGTGAGTTCGGCAGGCACTTCTGCAATACTTCGCTGGCGCGCATGGTCGTCAACCTTCTCTGGCTTAGTCACCTTGAAGATTGCGCCATGCGCGCACTTTCTTCCAGGCGATCATGTCGCAAGTGATTGATCTGACAGGAGGAAATGTGGGGAAACCTCAGGGCCAGGCTCGCTTACGAAGTTCCTCTGCACTTCGGGAACTGGATGCAGCCTAAGAAGTGCTCGCCCGTGCGTCGTTTCTTCTCTGCATAAGCACGCTGCCGCAGCGCGGGCAGCTTGGGGTGGCGATCGTTGAAGAGACAGTGGGCTCTGTGGAAGCAAAGGCGGCTTCGATGCGTGCTATGTGTAGCTGCACCGCTCGAATCATTTCCAACAACTGCTCACCGCTGACCAATTCAATCGGCTTGCCTTCAGCGAAGCGCTCCGCGTCCTTCGTGTAGGTGCCGATGCAGGCGATCTTGACCGAGTGGGCCTGGTGATGAGCGAGCAGGCCGAATATTTCGCGCACGACGCTGACGCCGACCTGCTGGCGCTTCCACTGCTTGCATTGCACTAGCGTGCGGCGGCCGTCCTTGCGCAGGATCAGGTCGATGCCGCCGTCGGCGCCACCCAGGCCGGTTTCTTCGACGCTGTAGCCCTGGCGGCGAAAGGCTTCGCCCACCAGTCGTTCGAACTGGCGCCAGCCACCGGCGGCCAGGCTCTCCAGGCTTGTGCGTGTCTCCAGAAAGCGTCGACGGCTGCGTGCGCCCAAATAAGAGAACAGCGCGGCGAGCCAACAGATGCCTGGCAGCATCCACGCGAATGGCGCAAACATTCTGAATACGGGGTCAGGTTCACTTATGCGGTTCCTTTGCACTTCGGGAACTGACTACAGCCTAGAAAGTTCTCGCTAGTGCGCCGATTTCTTCTCTGCACGAGCGCGCTACCGCAGCGCGGGCAGCTTGGGATGGCAACGGTCGCGGAGGCAGTGGAATCAGGTGAAGCAAAGACAGGCTCGATACGCACGGCTGTCGCCATCGGCTGCGCTGCGGCTTGCTGTTGCACCGCTCGGATCATGTCCAACAACTGTTCGCCGCCAATCAATTCAATCGGCTTGCCTTCAGCGAAGCGCTCCGCGTCCTTCGTGTAGGTGCCGATGCAGGCGATCTTGACCGAGTGGGCTTGGTGGTGAGCGAGCAGGCCGAACATCTCCCGCACAACGCTGACGCCAACCTGCTGGCGCTTCCATTGCTTGCATTGCACCAGCGTGCGGCGAACGTCCTTGCGCAGGATCAGGTCGATGCCGCCGTCCGCGCCGCCCAGGCCGGTTTCTTCGACGCTGTAGCCCCGGCGGCGAAATGCTTCACCCACCAATTGTTCGAACTGGCGCCAGCCACCGGCGGCCAGGCTCTCCAGGCTTGTGCGTGTTTCCAGAAAGCGTCGCCGGCTGCGTGTGCGCAGATAGGAGAACAGCGCAGCAAGCCAGCAGACGCCGAGCAGCGTCCACGCCAATGGTGCGAACATTCCACTCGATTGCTGTGCGAAGCCTTGCGACAGCATTCCGCCCTGGTGAGAGAACCACCAGGCGATGCCATAGCGCACCACCAGATATGCAGCGATTCCCATCACGAAGCCAACCGGCCACGGCAATGCGGCCAATGCTTCGAACCCGCTCTGCTTCTTTCTGCGTCCCATGCAAGAACCCCCGTTCCAGGTTCGAACATAACCGCTGGAACAAGGTTTGTCAGCAAACCAACCGGCGTTGCGATCTATCTCCCATTAACTGCGCTGCATTAAGAGCAGCTATCAAAACTACTGCGCAGCCGCCGGGCGGGCGCGGCCGGTGCTCGGAATCCTCATGTACCCACGTACATTCCGGTTCCTCCGCGCCGTCCGCACCCACCTGACGGCTGCTCGCTACGTTTTGTTAGCCGCTCTAAGTGCTTCGTTGCGGTAGAGCTCGCCATTGTGCCAATGCTTGAGTTTGCTTGTGTCGCCATCAGCGCATCTTCGTAGGCCGCAGACGGGGAGCGCTTTAAATACTGAGCAATAAAATGGCAGTTCTATAGCCCATCATCATTCCCCAGGCTCACGACAGCGCTCAGCAACTTTCCGGTCCGCCACAAACTTAGCAACCGCACTCGCAAAACACGCAGGGGCTGCAAACGCGAGCAGATGCGCGCCACGCTCAACGGTGCTGAGGGTCATCGGGCCTGCCGTTTTCAGCAGTGCGGCATGCGCCTGCGCGCCGGCGTAGGGGGTGTTGGGGTCTAGCGTGCCGTGGATGACAAGGGTGCGTGGCAGGGTGGTGGGGCTGCGGCCGAACCAGGCGTCGCGTGGGTAGGTGGGCAGGCCGGCGTCCACCAGCAGGCCGGGGATGGGGCTGACGAACAGGGCGTCCTTGGCTTCGGCTGCGACCGTTTCGCGGGTGAGGGTTGGCCGTGCATTGTTTTCGGACGCGGCGATCAGCATGACCAGCGGCAATGCGGGCTGGTTATCGCCGCCTTGGCCCATGGCTGCAAGTGATGTCTGCAGGTCGGCGATGGCGGCGGTGAGCAAGCTGGCATCGTCGCGGGCCAAGCCGTCGATGATGGCGGGAATGCGGTCGCGCAGCCTGGGGAAGTTGAGCAGCATGCCGAGAAAGCGCTTGAGGTCTTTGCCGGAGATTTGCGTGCGCCATGCGGCGCTATCGCTGCGATCGAGCACGCTGCGATAGGTAGCGATGTGTGCGTCGTCCAACAGCGCGCGGCCTACCGCATCGACCACCGCGGTGCGGTGGCTCAAGTCCCATTGCGCGGCAGTCTCCGGTGGCACCAGGCCATCCAGCACCAGCCCATCCAACGAGATGGGCGCCACTTGCAGGGTGCGCAGTGCCAACTGCGTGCCATAGGACACGCCGTACAGCAGCACCTTGCCCTTGCGTCGTTGCTGGCGGATCAGCAGTGCAAGATCTTGCGCCGCTTCGGTGATGGTGAAGGCCTTGGTTCTTTGCGCATCTGCATACAGCGCGCCGATGCACGGGCCCCATTCGGCGCCGGCCAGGCCCACGCCGTCTGCGCTTTGCGGCGCTTCCTGCGCGGGGCACAGGCGGGACGAGCGCCCAGTGCCGCGATGGTCCGGAATGATCAGGTCATAGCCGGGAAAGGCGCGCCGGTAAGTGCTGATCATCGGGTACAGCGATGCGCCGGCTTCGCCCGGCCCGCCCGCAATCAGCCAGACTTCGCCGCGTCGCTTGCTCTGGTCCGGCGTAGGAAAACGGCGAACGAACAGCTCGATCGTGCCAGCATCCGCGGCTTCATGACGCAGCGGCACGTCGGTGATCAGGCATTCGCTACCGACCAATGGTGTGTGCGCCGCAGCGTCGGCGCATGCGGTGAATGACGGCGGTGGCGTCTGCACCGCGGCGGCAACCGGTGCAAGGAATGCAGCAAGGCAGGCAACGGCCGCGTAGATCGTAGGACGACGCATCGAGTTCCATCTCTCGGCAAAGATCCGCAGCATTACCTAATGGGGCTGCGCGCGTATCGCCCGAAAGTCATTCTTCGCCGATGAGGTGCGCATGTCGCTGCGCAGATTGTGCAACAGTCAAGCGCGCGCGCGGTACGATCCAACCCCATCTGTTTGAGCGCGCATCGCTGTCGCCATGGTTTCAACACGCCCGATCCTCGATGGCACGGCCGCCAGCCAGTTCCAGCTACCAATGGGAAGCTGGGCCACGGTGTTGGAGGCGCTATGCGCATGTTTCCCGAGTGTGGATGCGGCCACGTGGCGTGACCGCTTCGCGCGTGGGCGTGTGCTGGACGCGAATGCGCAGGTGCTGGATGTGTCGGCGCCGTATCGATTGGGTGCGGAAATCTATTACTTCCGCGAAGTGGCAGATGAGCCCGTCGTCGCGGCGGCGGAAACCGTGGTGCATGCCGACGCGCACGTGTTGGTGGCGTGCAAGCCGCACTTTCTGCCGGTAGTGCCCGCAGGCGTGTATGTGCGCGAGACGTTGCTCACGCGGCTGGTGCGGCGTTTCGATAATCCCGCGTTGGTGCCGCTGCACCGCATCGACCGCGATACCGCCGGGCTGGTGCTGTTCTCAGCCAACCCGGCCACACGCGGAATCTACCAGGCGCTGTTCCGTGAGCGACGCATCCACAAGCACTACCTGGCGGTGGCGCCGCCACTACCGGGGCTAACGTTTCCGTATGTGCATCGCAGCCGGCTGGAGCCGGGCGAGCCGTTCTTCCGCATGCGCGAGGGCGTGGGCGAGCCGAACAGCGAGACGGTGATCGATGTGGTCGCACGCGGCGCAGACACATGGACGTACCGGCTAGAGCCGGTCACCGGGCGCAAGCACCAGTTGCGCGTGCATATGGCCGCTCTGGGCGCGCCGATCCTGCATGACCGCTTTTATCCAGAGCTGGAAGATCAGCGGCCCGATGACCCGGAGCGGCCGCTGCAATTGTTCGCGCATACGTTGGCGTTCGATGACCCGATCACTGGTGAGTCCCGACACTTCACGTCGACGGTCGAACCCATGAAGCCAGCTTGAGACGCTAGCCTCCGATTCGATAAGAAATCAGACGAACTATCTGGTTTTCAGATATCCGAAAGAGCGCGTTACGGTGGCATTGCTGACATCCCGTCCGCTAACGTCGAGGACAGACGCCATGACTGCTTCGAAAACCCTTTCGACCAACGCTCGGCGAAGCACTACGCCAGCGGCCAAGCTGCAAATGCACGAACAACACTTCACCTTCGGCGTCACCGTCGAGCAGATCGACCGGTTCCACACGCTGCTGCGCACGATCACCGCGCAAAGCGACATGGTGGCGGTGTGCAGCGGCAAGCCGCTGGATGCCACCAGTCTGTCGGTTCTGGGCGAGAGCATCTTCAATGCCGCCCGCGCGGTACGCGGCGTGGTCGACGAGATCTACGAGCAGCGGCTAGGCGGCGATGGCCCGGCCGATGCGGAGGAAGCAAGCCGGCAGCGCGGCGCCAGGGTCTGACTGGGCGCCGCGTGCAGTCGGGTAAGCCTCAACGCACCTTGTACAACACCGTCGCACCCGGCCTGGGCTCGAACATCGGCACGGTCTGCTGGGTGAGCGCGGTGCCCTTGGCGTCCCACACCAGCGTCTCGACGGGGTAGTCCTCGCTGCGGGTCATGCTGCCGATCTGCTTGACGATGACCGCCGAGCTGGCGGCCACGTCCGGGTTCCAGGCGAACACGCCCAGGCGGCCGTAGAACACGGCCGGGGCTGCGGCATCCAGGCGGCGGTCCGGGCACATCACCAGGCCGCGTTCGAGCATCACGCGCAGCGCGCCGACGGGCACGGCCTTGACGGTGGGCGCGGTGCGGTCGGTGCTGTGGCCGGGGCAGACGTTGGCCGAGCGGGTGAGCATGTCTTCGACCACCTGGCGGTCGGGCTGGGCAAGCGCCGGCAGGGCGGCGGCGGACAGGGCAAGTGCGGTGAGCGCGGGCTTCCAGGGCATCTGACAACTCCTCATGAGGTGACACTCCAATCCTGCAGCCCTGCAAGCGCGGGCTGCTGCCAGTGACGCGCCCGGATCCTAGCAATCCGTTCGTTAAGCACCGGGAACGCGGGGCGCCGCGCCAGCGATGCAGTGGCAGCCACGCAGCGCACGCCGCGCCTGGGCAGCGCCGCCACCGGGTGGTGCCCATGGCTGTTGCCGGCCGGCGCGAATGACAACGCAAGCTGACGCCTTCACCGGCTGTCGGGAGACTCCTGATTGAGCGGCGGCGGTGCGGCAGATAGCGTGCGCCCTATCACACTGGTGGACTGCCCCATGGAACGCGCCGACCTCATTGCAGCACTGCTCACCGGCATGCGGCGTGCCGAAGATTTTCGCGCGCAGGCGGCGTCGTACCGCACCGCGCACAGCGAGCAGATGGAACACGACCACGGCAAGGCCGCCGATGCCGAGCTGGTGCTGTCGCTGTTCGCGTTCACGCCCGACCACCTCAAGCTGCTGGGCAGCGCCGGCATCGAGGCCCTGGGCGAGATCGTCTGCCACGCCTGGGCTTTGAACGGCGGCAATAACGAGGCGCTGATCCGCTGGTTCCGTGAGCCGATGAACGCGCTGGATGGCCAGACACCCGCCTCCATGGTGCGCGCCGGGCGGCTGCAGGTCTTGCTGCTGGTGCTACGGCAACAGGCGCAGTGGGAGTTGCCGAGGCGCTCGGCGTGAGTCGCTGACGTGTAACAGCGCCGCTGCAGGGCCGGCGCCTGGATGGTGCGCGTCACGACGCGCCGCTGCGGGCGGCGGATGTCACTCGGTGCTGGGTTGATGCGCGTGGCGCGTTGTTACCTCTGCACGCGAGTGAGGGTTGGCTAACGAAGACTGCGCTGCACCGTGGTGGTGCTGATGCTTGGCCGTACGCAGTGCAGCAAGCCGCAATGCCGCGTTCGTTGCGCGTGTGGCTGCGCAGCGTGCTGTTATTGCTGGGTTGATGCGTGTTGCGCGTTGTCACCCCTGCACGCGAGTGAGTGTGGGGCTAACGAAGAACTGCGCAGCACCGTGAGTGCTGCTGATGCTTGGTGTACGCAGCGCAGCAAGCTGCAATGCCGCGTTCGTTGCGCGTGTGGCTGCGCTACGTGCTGCTATTCGCGATGCCAGTGCACGCAGCGATCGGGCGATCTGCTACGTGCGCTGCCACCGCGATCGCCATGTCCTACACGCTGGCCGCACGTCGCACGCTCGGCCGGCACACCCAACCGCTCAGGCATCCATGCAGCGGCACGCTCAGCGCTTCGGTCGCGCCACCGCGTACATTTCCCAGGCGATCTTCTTCATCAAGGCGTTGCTGTCCTCGCCTTCCTTGTACAGATCGAAGTGGGTGCGGCCTTCCAGATAGCGGAAGTCGCTCTTGGCGCCCAGGCCGTCCAGCACCGCCTGGAATTTACGCGCCGCGCCGTCCAGGTAGAACGTATCGGCGGTGCCCACGATCAGGTGGACCTTGCCGTCCAGGTCGGGCTTGAGCGTGGGCCACTGCGCGGCTACACGTGCCGAAATGTCGTAATGCGCGCGCCAGTAGGCCACCACGGCCGGGTCCACCTTGCCGCTGTCGCGGTCGAACATCGGCACCGGGCGCCCGTCGGCGCCGCGCGGGGAGAACACCCACTCGAACGAGGTGAGCTGGCCGCCGTAGGGGCCGAGTACGCGTTCGAGCTTGGCGAAGGTTTCCAGGTCGGCCACCACCTTGCCCTGGTCGCGCACCAGCGGGAACTGGCTGCCATCGGCGCGCCGGTAGACGTTGGCATTGGGTGCGTACAGATCCGGGCCGGTGAAGTCGTGGAAGTCGCTGGAATCCGGCGAGGTGGACCAGGTGCCGCCAAATAGCTTGGGGTAGCGCGTCTGCAACCACAGCGTGGCCCAGCCGCCGGACGAATGCCCGTTCAAGAACCGGCCGCTGGCCTTGCCGTCCATCTTGTACTGCTTTTCCAACGCCGGAATCAGTTCCTCGGTGAGCGCGGTGCCCCAGGGCCCGTTGTTGACCGAATCGGCGAACTCGTGGGTGCCGGTGGGCGTGGCCTGGTCCAGGAACACCCAGATCATCGGCGGCATCTGCTTGGCCGCCATCGCGCTCCAGGTATAGGCGATGCTGCCGGCAAAACTGTTGTAGCCGCCGCCGAAGCCGTGGGTGACATACACGGTGGGATAGCGCGTGGCGGCCTTGGCGTCGTAGCCGGGCGGTGTCAGCACGCGCGCACGGATGGACGTGGGCCGGCCCCAGAACGCACTCAGCGCCGGGCTCACCATCGATGCATCGGCACTGTGCAACTTGGCCTCGGGCACGGCATCGCGCACTGCCTGCGGCGCCCGTGGCGATACCTGCCACGGGTCGTCGGAAACCGGCACCTGCGTGCTCAGGGTCAGCGTGGGCAGCGCGGCGTTCTTGCCCAGCGTGGCCGGCGTGACCGCGCTCAGCAGGTCACCGCCACTGCGGCCGCTGTAGCCGTAGTTGTGGTCCGCATCCAGCACCGCCTGCAGCAGGTACTCGCCAGCCGGCAGCGCGGAAAACGCGCTGGGGAAGGCGAGGTTATCCAGGTCGATCTGCACACTGCCGCCGGGAGCCAGGCCGGTGACTTCCTGCGCCGCCACTGCCACCGCACTGGGCCGGAACGGGCTTGCGTCCACCTGCTCCACCTTGCCGTCCTTGCTGCGCTCCTTGGCCGCCGCCTGCGCGTCCTTGGCCAGGGTGGCGAACACCAGCAAGCGGCCAGACGCGGCCTGGTCGCTGGCGCCGCCCAGGGTGACGCGCAGCAAGCGATGGGCCGCCACCGGCGTAGCGGCGTGTGCGCAACAGGCACACAACAAGCCAATGACCAAGCCCACACGCGGGGCAAGACGATGCAGGAGCATGGAGATCCTTTGGTAGCGGGTGGATGGCGTGGGCGACACCGCCCTGGGCAGACTGTAGCCAGTTTCCCGCCGCTTACGTGCTCTAGGGGCGAGAGGACGTCGCTCGGTGCGCTTGCTGTTTGTGCGGACCTGTTCCAACCGCGAATGCAATGTGGACCGCTTGCGGCCCTCGGGCATGACGGCAATGCCGAAGCGTAATTCGGCCACGGTCACGACCGACAGGAACAGTGTCTCAACCGCCTGCGCATCGATCCAGGCGACAACCTGCGGGTTGGGCTGAGGCCGCCAGAGCTCGGAGATGACACTGGTATCGAGCAGGGTCACTTCAAACCGATCGGCTTGATCGCGGCCTTGTCGCGTAACTTGGCGAAGGCGTCGGCCTCTTTTGCTGTCAGGCCAGCGTCGCGGCCCATGTCCACCAGCAACGCACCAAGTTTGACCTGGTCGGCTGGCCTGGCTGCTGATTCAAGGATCGCGCGGATCTCCGTCGGTGCTGCGTCCGTGTTGGGCAGCACGTGCCCAGATGGCGCGATGCACATCCTCCGGGATGTTGCGGACGGTGAAAGAAGGCATGTCGCCCTCCCGGTGAAATCAGGTTGCTTGCACTTTAGAAAAGCGCAAGCACTGTGGCGACGTCACCCTGCCCGGTATCGGTGGAGCCATTCCAGCACGTGCAGGTAAGGGGAATCCGGGCCCACCAGTCCCACCGCTTACCGATACGGTCCAGGCCCGCGCCATACCGGTTCGCCCTGGCGGTAGACCTCCATCATGTTGATGACTTCGCGGGCGTCGCCAATGTTCTTGAGCTCGGGCGAATCCGGCGGCAGCAGGCGGCATTTGCTGGAGCCGCGTTTGAGCGCGACGTCCAGCGGGCAGACCATGCGTTGCTGGGTGCCGGGCAGGATGATGGCGATCTCCTGCATGCCTTGCTCCTTCCAGGCGCGCAGCTGGGTTTCGCTGCGCACTTCGTAATACACCTGGAAGCCGCCCACATCCATGCTGGGCTGGGCGTTGTTGCGGTCGTTGCGGCGGCCCTGGCTGATGGTGGAGGTGTTGGCGGTGCCGTCTTCGGCGCCGTCGGCCTCTTCCTCCAGCATGCCGGGCGGGCGGCCGGTCCAGGTCTCGGGGCGGCGTTGGGTAGAGGCGGCTGGCGGCGCAGGCGGTTGCGGCGGGGTGGGACGGGTCTGGCGCCGGGTCTGGCGGCGGCGTTCGGCCAGGCTGCCGGGCGCGGTGTCGCCCTGCGGTGGCACCGGGTTCTTGGCTTGCTGCACCAGCGTGGACTGCACCGGCGAGGCGGCCGGCGGCGGTTGCACGGGCGTGGGTGTGGGCGATGGCGGCACCGGGGTAGGCGAGGGCACCGGTTGATCGGGCTGGGAGGTGTCGCCGACGAAGTCCACCTTGGTGCGGCCACCGCTGGCCGAGCCCTGTGGCGGGGTCATGCTGGGCGTGGAGGCCGACAGCAGGATCAGCAGCATCAGCACATGCAGCAGCGCGCTGATCAGTGCGGCAATCCACGGTTCGATGCGCTCGATCACCGGTTCGGTGCGCGGCAGCCAGTCCTGGGTCTCCAGCCGCACATGCAGCAGCTGCAGGGCGTCGTCGCGCACGCGGTACACCAGCACGTACGGGGTGTGCTTCACCGTCCATTCGCGGGTACCTGCAACCCGGCCGGCACGGCCACGGCCGGGTTGCTCGGCCAGGGTGCGGGTGGCTTCGCGCACCTGCCGGGCCATCGCCGCGGCCGCGGTGGGGTTGAGCGCGTGGTAGTGATCCTGGGCGTGGGCAAGCTGCGTGGCGGCCGGGACGGTCCAGTCACGCCGCAACATCAACACCCCATCTGGCGAACATCGCCGTCACCTGTGCCGGGCTGGCGATCTGGCCCTGGTCGGCAGCAGCCATGCCTGCATGCACCGCTGCCTCGAAGCGGGCGCCGTCCACCGCGCGCGCAAGGTCGTCCCACCCGGCGGCCTCGGGCAGCGCGTCGATCAGCTGGTGCGCGTGTTGCTTGATGGGGGACATGGCACTGCGGTGGGGGAACACTGGCGGCAAGTCTACCGCCGCCGCCTGGATCCGCGTGTGGCAACGGCTGCCGCAGGCGGGCGTTGCGTTCACCGGCCGGCCGCGGCGTGTGCGAAGCCGCCCCGCGGGTTGCCGGGTAGCTGGGGGTACGGCGGCGCGGATGGCTGCAAAAAGTGACACTTGGCACCTTGTTCGTGCCGGGGCCGGGTTTCATCCTGCAGCTGTCGCTTCACCACCTCACCTGCAAAGGATGTTGCATGCCCGCCTACGCCATTGCCCCGCTGACGCCCTATCTGTCGATGGCTGCGGTTGCCTTTTTCTACTACCGCCGCATCCGCCGCAGCTTCGGGCGCCAACCCTGGAAGCCGGTGGCCGCGACCTTGCGCACCGCCCTGTTGCTGGTGGCCACTGCAGCGTTGGGCTACGCCGCCTACGGGTTGCCTGGGGTGGCGCCGGGTGTGGCGCTGGGCGCGGTGGTCGGCGCGGGGCTGGGTGCGGTGTCGTTGCGTTACACGCATGCCGAATGGGTGGACGGCCGCGGTTGGTACACGCCCAATCCATGGATTGGCGGCGCGCTGATGCTGGTGTTGCTTGGCCGCCTGGCCTGGCGCTGGGCCGATGGCGCCTTCAGCGGCGGCGCGGCGGTGGCCGGGTCACAGGCCAGCCCGCTGACGCTCGGCATCGCCGCGGCGCTGGTGCTGTACTCGCTGGTGCACGTGGGCGGGGTGCGGTGGCGCTTGCGTCAGCTGCGGCTGCAGGCCTCGGCGTACTGAGGGAGCTGGTGTTGGTTGGCGCGCTGCTAGCTCACACCTGCGAGCGGATCGGAATCACCAGTTTCTCGGCCAGCTTCTCGCGCAGCGGGCGCGCGCGCCAGCGTTCCAGGCTGTAGGCCTGCGCCTGCTGCAGGTCGCGTTCGAACACCGTGGTCATGCGCGCGGCCAGCGTGCGGTCGTACACGTTGAGGCTGGCTTCGTCGTTGAGCCGGAACGAGCGGATGTCGAAGTTGGTCGAGCCCACCGACACCAGCAGCCCGTCCACGATCAGCAACTTGGTGTGCAGCATGGTGGTCTGATATTCGTGGATCTCAATGCCGGCCTGCAGCAGCGGTTCCCAACTGGCCTTGGAGGCCAGCCGCACCGAAATCGCATCGATGTGCGGGCCGGGCAGCAGCACACGGATGCGCACCCCGCGCGTGCGCGCTTCCAGCAGCGCGCGGGTGATCAAGGCATCGGGCACGAAGTACGCCGCCGCCAGGTCGATGGAGGTGGACGCCGCGGCAATGGCCACCAGGTACATCAGATGCATGCTCTCGCTGCCACCTGAGGGCGAGGCGACGAACAGCTGCGCGTCGCTGTCACCGGCAGGTGTGAGCGCCGGGTAATAGTCCGCGCCGTTGACCACGCGGCCGGTGCTCTTGATCCAGTTGTCGTTGAAGGCGGTCTGCACCTGCGCCACCACCGGCCCTTCGATGCGGTAATGCGTATCGCGCCAGTGCTCCGGGTCCTGCGCATCGCCCATCCACTGATCGGCCACGCCCACGCCGCCGGTGAAGCCGATGCGGCCATCGATCACCAGCAACTTGCGATGGGTGCGGTTGTTGATGCGGTGCAGGTTGTACCAGGCCAGCGGGCGGTAGCGGTGCACTTCCACGCCGGCCTCGGTCATGGTGTCCACCAGCGCGTGATCCATCTTCAGGCTGCCGCCCCAGTCGATGGTGACGCGCACCTCCACCCCGGCACGCGCGCGCTCGGACAGTGCTTCGCTGAACTCGCGGCCGATCTCGCCCGACCAATAAATGTAGGTTTCAAAGGTGATGGTGCGCTTTGCTGCGCGAATGGCGGCCAGCATCGCCGGGAAAATCTCCTGGCCGTTCTGCAGCACGTCGACCTTGTTGCCGGGCAGGATCGCCGGGCCCAGCAACACCGACATCTCACGCTTGAACTGCGGGTCGGCCACGTCGTACAGATGCTTGGGAATGTGCTGGAGCTTCTTTTCCGGCGTGGCGAAGTTCAGCGCCAGCAACCCACCCACCAGCGTGGCAATGACCGAAGCCACGATGATCCATGTCATGCATCCACTCCCGTTTCCCGCGCCGTCGCGGCCTCAAGCGGCCGGCATTCTGGCAAGTCGGTGCGGTGGAGGTTGTGAAGGGGAGATTCGTCCGACGTTCGGCCATACGCCGTGCCGGCCCAGGGGCCACCCACACGCAGTTGCAGGCTTGCAGCGTCCGTCAGGTCATCGCGGACTGGCCACGTACGCCGCCGGAACGTGTGCGGTGAGCCATACGCCGTTATCTGCCTGAAAAAACGACATGCCGTCGCGATGCATGCGCCCGGCGTCGATCTGCAACACCACCGGTTCGCCGTAGCGCTGCCCCACCGATGCGGCGGTCTGCGTGTTGTCGGACAGATGCACATGGTGGCGCTGGCCGGCACGCAGGCCCTCGGCCAGGATCGCCTTGAGAAAGCGCGTAGCGGTGCCGTGATACAGCACCTCAGGCGGCACCTTGGCTTCAAACTGCAAGGCCACAGTTGGCGTGGAATGCCCCTGCACCGCGCGGATCTGCCGCCCATCGGCAGACAGCGCAAAACGCTTTTTGTCGCTGCCGGCGACCACGGCCTGAATCAGCTCCAGATCAAGCACGGTGCCGTGGGCCTGGGCGCCAGCGATTACCGCGTCGATCTCGGCCCAGCCGTCCGGGTCGAGCGTGACTCCGATCGCCTGCGGTTCGTGGCGCAGCACGAAACTCAGGAACTTGCTGATGTCGGTGTGCTGCTTGGTCATGCTGCGTCGCCGAAGCGTCCTTGTTGCGGCCAGTGATGACAGCATTTTGATGCATTCACGTGGCCAACGTGCACCCATGCTCCGCAGTGACTTCGCGGCAGCACTGTCATTGCCATCATGCGGCGGCGGCCGGATTGTCGGTGGAAAACGCGATCGCGCGTTGGGCTTCGAGCGCGGCCAGGCGGCTGCTGAGGGCGGCGTGGATGGCGTGATACGCCGCGGTGCCCATGACCAGGCGCAGCGGCGGTGGGGTCTGTTCGGTGCAGGCGATCATGGCGTCCACCATGCGCTGCGGGTCGCCGGTGATGACCCAGCTGCCGTCGTCCAGCGCGCGGAGCAGTGCGTCGACCGGGGTGTTGGCGTAGTCGGCCGGGAGTGCGGTGCGCTCCAGTGCGGCGCCGAAGTTGGTGCGCGCCGGGCCGGGTTCGGCCAGGGTGAACTGGATGCCGAAGCCGGCCACTTCCTGGCGCACCGCTTCGACATAGCCTTCGATCCCCCACTTGCTGGCGTGGTACAGGCTGAAGCCGGGGTAGGCGATCTGCCCGCCCTCGGAGGACACTTGCACCACGTGCCCGCCACCTTGCCGGCGCAGGTGCGGCAGCGCCGCCTGGATCACGCTGATGGAGCCGATGAGGTTGGTGTCGATCAACGCGCGCACTTGCGTCTCGGTGGCGGCCTCGGCCGCGCCCAGCGTGCCGTAGCCGGCGTTGCTGATCACCACATCGATGCGGCCCAGCGCCGCGAATGCCTGTGCCACGACCGCCTGCACCGCGGCGCTGTCGCGCACGTCCAGCTGCAGTACGGTCAATGCGTTGCCGTGCGCTGCCTGTAAATCGGCCAGGGCGTCGCGCCGCCGCACGGTGGCGGCGACGCGATCGCCGCGCGCCAGCAGGGTCTGGGTCAGACCGCGGCCGAAGCCGGAAGAGGCGCCAGTGATGAGCCAGGTCTTGGACATGGGAGTGGCCTGTGGTTCGGAGAGGAGCCCCACTCTAGAAACCGCGGATTGCTGGGTCTATGGCATAGAATTCGAATGAGTTGATGCGGTTTTGCCACCAATGCCCAAGCCCTCGTTCAACGACCTTGCCGCGTTCACCGCCGTGGCCACGCACCGCAGCTTCCGGCGTGCGGCCAGCGAGGTCGGGTTGGCACCGTCGTCGCTCAGCCATGTGATCAGCGCGCTGGAGCGCAACCTCGGCGTGCGCCTGCTGCACCGGACCACGCGCAGCGTGTCGCTCACCGAAGCCGGCGCGCGCCTGTACGCAAAGCTGGTCCCGGCGCTGCAGGACGTGGACCAGGCGTTGCTGGAGCTGGACGATTTCCGCGGCGGGCCCACCGGCACCGTGCGGATCAACGCGCCGGAAGTGGTGGTGCAGTTGCTGCTGCAGCAGGTGGTGCCGCACGTGCTGGCGCGCTACCCGGCGCTGTCGGTGGATCTGGTGAGCGAAGGCCGGCTGGTGGATATCGTGGCGGCCGGGTTCGATGCCGGCATCCGCTTCAGCGAGTCGGTGCCGCAGGACATGGTGGCGGTGCCGTTCGGTGGGCCGGCGCGTTTCGTGGCGGTTGCCGCACCGGACTATCTCGCACGCGCCGGGACGCCCGACACGCCCGACGCCCTGCAGCGGCACGCCTGCATCCGCCACCGCATGCCCAGCGGCAAGCTGTACCGCTGGGAGTTCGAACGGCGTGGCGAGGACATGGTGATCGATGTGCCCGGGCGGCTCACCCTGGACCAGATCCCGCTGATGTGCGAAGCCGCCGAAGGCGGGCTGGGCATTGCCTATGTGCCCGAATACGCGGTGCGCGCAGCGCTGCAGCGCGGCACGCTGGTGCAGGTGTTGGAGGCGTGGTGCCCGGCGTTTCCGGGCCTGGTGCTGTATTACCCGGGGCGACGCCAAGTGCCGCCGGGCTTGCGCGCGTTGATCGATACGCTCAAGGAACTGCTGCCGCAGGAGGCGTGAGCGCGCGCATACGGCCTCGAGCGTGTGGCTGTTTGCATGCCTGCGCACGCGTCAGCACCGCACCGCGGAGGCAGCAGATGCCAGCCATTTGCGGTGCTATCGTCCGCGCCATGGGCACCGCCGCCATCCGCTGCACCGCCACCTTGCTGCAACCGGCAATGCCGGCCGATGCCGCGTGGGTGTTTCTAGTGCTGCCTGCCAACGCAAGCGGCGCATTGCCGACGCGCAGCATGGTCAGCGTGCGCGGCCGCCTGGCCGGGCATCCATTGCAGGCCACGCTGCAACCGGACGGGCAGGGCGGGCATTGGCTGAAGCTGGACGCCGCGCTGCAGCGCGGCGCCGGGGTGGCCGCCGGCGACACGGTGACGCTGGAGATCGCACCGGTGGAAGTGGAGCCCGAGCCGGTGGTGCCCGACGATCTGCACGCCGCACTTGCCGCGCATCCCGCCGCGCAGGCGACCTGGAACGACACCACTGCGGTGGCGCGGCGCGACTGGATTTTCTGGGTCACCTCGGGGAAAAAGGCCGAGACGCGGAGCAAGCGCATTGCCACCGCCTGCGACATGCTGGGCTCCGGCAAGCGGCGCGCGTGTTGCTTCGATCGCTCGGGCATGTACAGCAAATCGCTGAGCGCGCCGACGCCGAAAGCGAGCTGAAGCGTCACGCCTCACGCAGCTGCATTTGGCGATGGAACACACGCAGCGCGCTTGCAACGTAGTGGTTTCCAGCCGCACGCACCGGCGGACTAGCCGCTTGCGCGGCGCCTGCCTATGCGCCGAAATGCTTACATGCGTCACACAAGCGCGCACCTATACTCCGGGGCTGTCCCACCAAGAGGTTCTGACCGCATGAGCGCACCCCCCTCGTCTCCGATTGCCGCCGGTTCTGGCGCAGCGCCCGGCAGCCTTCGCCGCTCGGTGTCCAACACGCTCAAGGGATCGGCCGGCAATCTCGTCGAGTGGTATGACGTCTACGTCTACTCGGTGTTCGCGACCTATTTCGAATCGCAGTTCTTCTCCAAGGAAGACAAGAACGCCACCATGTTCGTGTGGGCGATCTTCGCGATGACCTTCCTGATGCGGCCGATCGGCGCGTGGTACTTCGGCCGCTTTGCCGACCGCTATGGCCGCCGGTTGGCGCTGACCATTTCGGTGTCGATGATGGCGCTGTGCTCGTTCGTCATCGCGATCACGCCGACGGTGTCCACCATTGGCATTGCCGCACCGATCATCCTGTTGCTGGCGCGCCTGTTGCAGGGCTTTGCGACCGGTGGCGAATACGGCACCAGCGCCACCTACATGTCCGAAGCGGCCATTCCCGGCCGGCGCGGATTCTTGTCATCGTTCCATTACGTCACCCTGGTAGGCGGCCACGTGCTGGCGCAGACCACGTTGTTGGTGATGCTGCATTTCTTCGATGCACCGCAGGTGTCGGAGTGGGGCTGGCGCGTGGCGTTCGGCCTGGGCGGTATCGGCGCGTTGGTGGTGTTCTGGCTGCGCCAGACCATGGACGAGTCGCTGAGCTCCGAATCGATTGCCGATTCGCGCACCGGCAAGGCCAAGGCGTCCGGCTCGATGCGCGAGTTGTTCGTCAACCAGTGGCGCCCGCTGCTGTTGTGCTTCTTGATCACCGCCGGCGGCACGATCGCGTTCTACACCTACTCGGTGACCGGCCCGAAGATGATCCAGACCGCGTTCGCCGGTGGCGACGTGATGGCCGGCACCATCATCAACCTGGTTGCGCTGACGGTGCTGATGCTGATGCAGCCGGTGGGTGGCTGGTTGTCGGACATCGTGGGCCGCAAGAGCCTGTTGGTGTTCTTCGGCATCGGCGGCGTGCTCTACACCTGGTTCCTGGTGATGGAGCTGCCCAAGCAGACCGACTGGCTGACCGCGTTTGCGATCCTCACCGTGGGCTTTGTGATCCTGACCGGCTACACCTCGATCAACGCGGTGGTGAAGGCCGAGCTGTTCCCCACCCATGTGCGCGCGCTGGGCGTCGGCCTGGGCTATGCGTTGGCCAACTCGGCCTTCGGCGGTACCGCGCCGCTGCTGTACCAGGCCTCGTTGAAGACCGGCCACGTGAGCGAGTTCGTGATCTACGCCACGGCGGTGATCGCGGTGTCGTTGGTGGTCTACATCTTCTTCCTGACCAACAAGGGCAGCAATTGGCTGGACCACGAAGACGCGATGCACACGCGCAAGCGCTGAGGCGCTGGCGTGCTTTGGGATCCTTCTCCCATCGGGAGAAGGTGCCCGAAGGGCGGATGAGGGCGCGGCTCAGCGCACTGCCAGGTGGCGGCGAGGACTACCTTGCCGCCACACGTCTTTGAAGATGAGGCACCTGCTGCGTCAGATGGCGTCTTGAGATAGTGGTGAGCGCGCTGTCTTGGGCCACGAGCCGCGCGGTGGTTGATGACGATCTGCACCGCACGTGTCGGTGCTGTCTCTTGCGTACTCATGACTCGCCACACGCGGCTCCGTGTCGCAACACCGGCACACAAGGCAACGCGCGCCAGTGGCATGCAAGCACTGCTTGATCGCTCTGAAAGAAGCTAGCGTCACGCCAACTGCGGATGCCCTGTCGCGTGGTCCGGCACGGTTGCGTCAACGAACAGGCTGGAACGCAGGCCGATCAAGCCGAGCAGGGCTTCATCGCGGTGCGTGCCGGCCGGCACCTGGCCAACGCGCGCCAGCGAGGCGTCCAGGCGTGTGCGCAAGGTGTCGGGGCCGGGCAGCGGGCGCTTGTGCGCCACCTGCTGCCGGTAATGCGCAGCGACATCGGCCAGGATCGCGTCCACCGCGGCGATGCTCGCTGGCGGCAAGCCATGCCGGGCGCGGCGTAGCTGCAGGATGTTCAAGCCCACGCGGATTTCGGTGAGCATGTCCACCGATGCCAGGTCGCTACCGGGCGGTGCCACCGCCAGGCGTGGCGCGAGCAGGCCGAGCAAATCGAGCATGCGTGCGGCGAACTGGTGGCGATCCTGCGCACCACGGCCATCGGCGGCAGCGGCCAGCGTGCGCCAGCCCTGCCGCACCAGCCGGCGTGCGCTCCATTCGGCACCCACCGAGCGGAACAGCCGCGTCAGCACCACGGCAAATCCAATGCCTAGCACCATCGCCACCGCAGCGTTGACGAAGCTCTGGATGTTGGCGTTGTAGGTGTTCTGCAGGCTCAGCAGCGCGGTGAGATTCACCACCAGCGGCAGCGCGATCAACATGGTCTTGGGCCGATGCAGCAACGCGCCCAGCGGCAAAAACACCGCGGCCAGTACCAGCACCAGCATCGGGAAATCATGGATGGCCGGGAAGATGCCGAACAGGTAGATGCCTGCCACCACGCTGGCGACCACCGCCCAGGTAAGGAAAGACAGCATGCTGGGCGCGGGGTCGTCCTGCGCGGCAAAGAAGGCGGCCGTGACCGCCGCCATCATCGCGCCATTGCCGCCGCCTTCCCAGCCGATGCCGATCCACAGCACGCAGTACGCCATCAGTGCGAAGCCGGCGCTCAACGCAGAAAACGCCGCCATGCCGTAGTCGATATGCCGTGCGTCTCCTGCCGTGGCCGGTGCATCGGTGGAAAGGCGGCTGGAAGAGCGGGTGAGGCGTTGTAGCAGGGATGCGGGCTGGCTGGGCGCGGCGCTGGGCGCGGTGTCCGCGTGTGCGGGAGCACCGGGCGATGTCTCGCCTCCCGACTCGCCCATACGTTGCGGCACGGTCGATCGCAGGCGCACTTCGCTACCGGCTTCGGCTTCCGGCACAGCGCGATCACGTGCTGCAGCCGGCAACGCAGGTAACGCAGTGCCCTGCAGCAAGGCGGATTCCAGCGCGCGGCAGTCCTGCCACAGATCCAGCAGTTCCTCCAGGCGCAGCAGCAGGCTGGCCAGCAGCAGATGCTGCAGGTCGTCATCTACGGCGGGGCGCAGTGCAGCGATGCGGGCACGCAGGCCGGCCACCGCCGCGTCGGCATCGGCGGCATTTGCAGCGATCATTTCGGGCTGCGGTGCAGCGACCTGCGCGGCACCGGGCCCGGCGCGCTCCACCCAGGCGCCGATGTCCTCCAGCAACGTGATCAGCTCGCCCGGCAGCGCGCGCGAGGCCGCGTGCAAGGCATCCAGCCGGTCGGCGATCGAGGACAGCACCGGCAGCAGCAGCAACATGCGCGCGCGCAATTGTTCCAGCGCGGGGGCGGCCCCGGCGTGGCGCGGGTCGTCATGCCGCACGAAGGCGATCAAGGCCTCGAACTGCACCAGGTCGGCGGCCAGCCGGTTGCGTGGCGCCTGTGCCGGGCCGCGCTGCAGCACCTGCCGGCACCATTGCGCGGCGTCCTGCATCCAGTTGCCGATGCGCGCGGTGAGCATCGGTCGCACCGAGGCGGGAAACACCAGCGACGCGAACAGCACCGCCATCACCGTACCCAGGATGATCTCTTCGCTGCGTGCCACCACGGTGTCGAAGATGCCTTCCGGCGAGGTCACCGCAGGGAAGCCGATGAACGCGGTGGTGTAGCCGGCCAGCAGGAACGCATAGCCGCGCGGGCCGCGATTGAGCAGCGCCAGGAACAGGCAGGCCGATAGCCACAACGCCATCGCCGCACTGAGCAGCAATGGCGTCTCCACCAGATTCGGCAACATCACCAGGGTCGCTGCGCCGGCCAGCAAGGTGCCGAGCACGCGGTACACGCCCTTGGCGCGGGTGGGGCCGAGCAGCGGTTGGGAGACGATGTAGACCGTGGCCATCGCCCAGTACGGCCGCGAGAGATTGCCGGCCAGCCCCACATACAACGCCGCGATCGATGCGGCGAAGGTCTTGGCCGAAAACAGCCAGGCCTGGCGATCGCGCAGCAGCGCACTCATCGCGCGGCCGTCGTATCGGTGTGGCCGGCGGTGGTTTCCCAACCGCCGCCCAGCGCTAGGAACAGCTGCAGTTGATCCTGCGAGACCTGCGCCTGGGCATTGGCCAGCGTCATGTCGGCGGTGGCCAGCGTGCGCTCGGCATCCAGGCTGGACAGATACGGGGTGCGTCCGCCCTGATACAAGCGCCGGTTCTGCGACGAGGCCAGTTCGGCCTGTTGCTGCGCCTGTTCGAGCAGATGCAGGCGGTCAAGATCCTGCGCGTAGCGCGACAGCGTGGTCTGCACCTCGCGCAGCGCCTGCAGCACGGTGTGGTCGAACTGCGCCAGCGCCACGTCCGCGCCGGCTTCGGTGGCGCGGATGCGGGCACGCGCGCCGCTGGACGGCAGCGTCCACGAAATCAGCGGGCCAAACGACCAGGCATGTGTGGCCGGCTCGCCGAAGTCGGCCAGCAGGCCGGTGGCGCCGATCGAGCCGCCCAGGCGGATATCCGGATACAGCTCAGCAGTGGCCACGCCGATGCGCGCAGTGGCCGCGGCCAGCCGGCGTTCGGCCTGGCGGATGTCCGGGCGACGGGCCAGCAGGGTGCGGCCGTCGCCGATCGGGATCGGCCGTTGCAGCGCCGGTGCGTGCGCGCAGCTGTCCACCCCGGCCGGCAGTTCGCCGGGGGTCTTGCCCAGCAACGCGGCCAACGCGTAGCCGGCGGCCTGGCGGCGTGCACGCAGCGGCGGTAACGCGGCTTCCAGCATCGCCACCTGCGCGGTGGCGCGGGCCAGATCCGGCGGCGTGCCACGGCCGGCGCTGATCAGGCGCTGGGTCACCGTGCGGCTGCGCTGTTGCAGCTGCAGCGAGTGCTCGGCCACATGCAGCTCGTGGTTGGCGTTGCAGATCTCCACATAGCTGCCGGCCACCTGCGCGGCCACGCTGACGCGGGCCAGGTCGATCGCCGCCTGCGCGGCCTGGGTGTCGGCGTGCGCGGCTTCGGCGCCGCGTTGCAGCTTGCCGAACAGATCGAACTGGTAGGACACGCCGAACTTGCCGTCGGCCAGGTTGAACACGGGCAGTTTTTCTTCCTGCAGGAAGGCCTCGGCCGACACCTGCGCGCGGCTGACGCCGGCTTCCACTTCATAATCGAACCCGCCAGCGTCCAGCGCCTGTTCGTACACGGCCGCGGCGCGGCGCAGGTTGGCGCTGGCCACCTTGAGCTCGACGTTGTCGCGCAGCGCCTGTTCGACCAGGCCATCGAGCATAGGGTCCTGATACAGCGCCCACCAGCGTGCCGGGAGTGGCGCCCCGGGGCGCACCTGCGCGTTGCCGGTGTCCAGGAATGGTGCATTGGCGGCCGGCCGGTTGTAGATCGCCTCGCGCGGCAGCGCGTAGTCGGGGCCGACGGTGCTGCAGGCACTCAGCGCGGTCAACGCGGCTGCCAAACCCAGGTGACGCAACGCGGCGCGGCTCATGGCGCGGCCTTCGCCTGCACGCGGGCAGGCGCACTGGCCGCTGCGGGGCGCGCGGCATCCGGCAGGATGGTGACGGTGGCGGTGCGCCCGGCGATCAATTGCACCTGCGCCGGTACTGCATCCAGCGCAATGCGCACCGGGATGCGCTGCGCCAGCCGCACCCAGTCGAAGGCGGGAGTGACGTTGGGCAGGGCGCCGGCGCTGCCGGTGCGGTAGCGGTCTTCGATGCCGGCGGCGATGCTCTGCACGTGGCCGTGCAGCGTCACCGGCTCGCCCATCAGGTGCACGTCCACGCGCTGGCCCGGATGCACGCCCTGCAGGCGGGTTTCCTCGAAATAGCCATCGACGCGGAACGAGCCGGTGTCCAGCACCGCCACCACCGGGCGCCCGGCGCTGACGTAGTCGCCCACGCGCACGGTGCGGTCGCTGATATGGCCGTCGGCCGGGCTGCGCACTTCGGTACGGTCCAGGTTGAGCTGGGCCAAATCCACCGCCGATTGCGCGGTGGCCACGGCGGCCTGCGCCTTCTGCACGTTGGAGCGGCGCACTTCGGCGTCTTCGGCGGCCACCAGGTCCTGCAGGCTGCGGTCGCGTGCGATCTCGCGGCGGAGCTGGGTCAGTGTGGCCTGGCGTTCGGCCAGCGCGGCGCGGGCCTGTTCCAGCGCAATCGCATAACGCGCGCGGTCCACCACGAACAGCAACTGCCCGCGCGTGACCGCCTGGTTGTCGGCCACCGCCACCTGCTCCACCAGCCCGGACACATCCGGCGCCACCTGCACCACATCGGCGCCCACATGCGCATCGCGCGTCCACGGTGCATCCATGTAGTACCGCCACAGGTGCTGCAGCACCACTGCAGCCACCACCACCATTGCCAGGGTCAGCAGCGCCGGCCCGGCCGTCTTGATCAGCTTCTTCACGATTGCATCCAACGCATGAGGGAAAACAGGCCGCCCAGCAGGGCGATATACAGCGCCAGGTTGAACAGGGCCGGGTGCCAGATGTGGCGATACGCCCCGGCCCGCGTCAGCAGCGCGCCAACCGCGCTGTTGAGCAGGTAGGCCAGCGTCATCAACGCCAGCAAGGTGGGAACGAACACACCGTAGAGACTGAATTCTCCGTACATCGGCCACATATCCTGGGGAAGGGGAACAACGACGCCCGGCGCGGCCAGGCCACGCGGCAACCACGGCGGGTCGTCGGCACAACTAGGGCAGGCGCGCGTTCGCCTCGGCGATCAGGCCCCACAGCTTCAACACCACTTCCACCTCGGCATCGCTGAGCGCGCCGAACACCTCGGCCCGCAGCGCCACCAGGCGCGCCTCGATATGCCCGACCAACGCCTGGCCGGCCTCGGTCAGCCACAACTGGTTGGCACGGCGGTCGCTGCTGTCGGCTTCGCGGCGCACCAGCGCCTGCGCGCACAGCTTGTCCAGCAGCCGTACCAGCGAAGGGCCTTCCATGCCCAGCTGCTGGGCCAGGGCCACCTGGCGGATGCCGCCACCGGAGCGGCCAATCATCAGCAACGGCCCGGTGCAGGCGCTGGACAGGCCGAACTCGCCAAATGCCTGGTCGGCCAGGCGCTGCCATTGGCGGCTGGCAACCAGCAGGCCGGCACTGAGCTGGGCGCGGGGAGGAAGATAGGTAGTCATCACAATAGATAGGATGCTATCAATTCAACAATGAATCAACTGTCAACTAAACCTCCTGCAGGCAGCGCGGGCCACTGCTGGGGCCGCCGCCCCGTCCTCGGGTACCATGCACGCCCCCTTTGGGTGCATGCGCATGAGCCAGTCCGACCAGCCCGATTCATCCGTTACCCAGGCCCAGGCCGAAGAGGCCGTGCGCACCCTGCTGCGCTGGGCCGGTGAGGATCCTGCCCGCGAAGGCCTGCTGGACACCCCGCGCCGGGTGGCCGAAGCCTATGGCGACTGGTTCAGCGGCTACCGCGAAGAACCGCGCGAATACCTGGAACGCACCTTCGAAGAAGTGGCCGGCTACGACGAATTGATCGTGCTGCGCGACATCTCCTACGAAAGCCATTGCGAGCACCACATGGCGCCGATCATCGGCAAGGTGCACGTGGGCTACCTGCCGCGCGGCAAGGTGGTGGGCATCAGCAAGCTGGCCCGCGTGGTGGAAAGCTACGCGCGCCGCTTCCAGGTGCAGGAAAAGATGACCGCACAGATCGCCCAGTGCATCCAGGACGTGCTGCAACCGCGCGGCGTGGGCGTTGTGGTGGAAGGCGCGCACGAATGCATGACCACCCGCGGCATCCACAAGCGCGGCGTCAGCATGGTGACCTCCAAGATGCTCGGCAGCTTCCGCGAGGACGCGCGCACCCGCGCCGAATTCCTGCAGTTCATCGAAGTGGGCGGCAAGCGTTGAGGCAGCTCCGGCAGGCGTCATGAAGCATCAGGCACGGATTGCCGGCTACCGCCACTTGCGCGACCAGCCGGCGTGGAAATTGCTCGCCGCCGATCACGCACCAGAGCTGATCGGCCTGCTGCAGACCCTGTTGATGGACGGCGAACGCCGGCTGCCATCGGCGGTGCTGCATGCGCGCCTGCAGCGCCAGCTGGATGCCTTGCGCGGCGACGAACTTTCCCGCGAGCTGCCGCGCACGGCGCAGGCCTACCTGGCGCACTGGCTGGCGCAGGGCTGGCTGGAACGCCGCCTGCCCGAAGGCGCGGCCGAAGAAGAATACGAACTCTCGCGTGCCGCCACCCAGGCCATCCGTTTCATCGCCGGCCTGCGCGAGAGCGGCAGCAGCGCCACCGAAAGCCGGCTGTCGCTGGTGATCCAGCAGCTGGTGCAACTGGCCGGCCAGACCGAAGCCGACCCGGACGCGCGCCTGGCCGCGCTACGCGCAGAGCGCGAGCGCATCGATGCCGAGATCGAGCGGGTGGCCGCCGGCCGCGTCGGCGCGCTGGACGGCAAGCGCGCGCTGGAACGCACGCGCGACCTGATCCATCTCTCCGATGAACTGGCCGAAGATTTCCATCGCGTGCGCGATGACTTCGAACAACTCAACCGGCAATTTCGCGAACGCATCATCGACGACGAAGGCGCGCGCGGCGATGTGCTGGAGCAGTTGTTCAACGGCGTGGACGTGATTGCCGACAGCGAGGCCGGACGCACGTTCGAGGCGTTCTGGAGCCTGCTCAACGACACCCAGCAGAGCAGCCAGCTGGACCAGGCGCTGGACGTATTGCTGGCACGCGGCTTCGCACGCAAGCTTGACCGCCGCGAACGCGCCTTCCTGCGCGGGCTCACCGGTACCTTGCTGGAGCGCGGCGGCGAGGTGCACACGGTGATGCAGCACTTCGCGCGCAGCCTGCGCGGGTTCGTGCAGAGCCGCGGGTATCTGGAACAGCGCCGGCTCAACCAATTGCTCAAGCAGGCACAGGGCGAAGCCTTGCACCTGCGCGAGAGCCTGCACGCCACCACCGCCACCGGCTACACGCAGGCATTGAGCGGCAGCCGCCTGCGCTCGTTGTCGCAGTGGCGCCTGCACGACCCGCGCCTCACCCAGGTCGATGGCCGCGTGTACGCGGCCGACGCGGCAGAGATCTCGCTGGACAGCGTGGGCGATTTGGTCGCGCAATCGGAGATCGACGTGCGCAGCCTGCGCCGCGATCTGCACGCGCTGCTGGGCGAGCGCCCGCGGCTCACCATCGGCGATGCGCTGCAGCAGCGGCCGGCGGTGCAGGGGCTGGGCAGTGTGATCGGCTATCTGTCGCTGGGCACGCGCCACGGCCTGGTGATCGATGGCCACATGGAAACGGTGCAATGGGAAGGCGGCGACGGCACGTTGCGGCGCGCGCGCATTCCCTTGGTGTGGTTTACCCGGGAGAAACGCAATGAACTGGTCTGAGCAGGCAGCGCTGGACACGCACAACGACGATGACGCCGACGCACACGCCAACGCGCTGAGGCTGCCGGCCAGCGATGCCGCCAGCGCCGCGCAGGGTGGCGCGTTGTTCCTCGGCGACACCGGTACGCTGCCCTTCGATGCGCGCCGCGCGCTGTGCCAGCTGTTGGCCGGCCCCAGCATCGACGCGCAGCGGCACGGCGGTTTGTGGCCTGCGCTGCTACGCAACGAGGTGGCAGTGCGCCAGGTGCTGTGCGAACTGTTTCTGGAGCTGGTGCTGGACCGCGAAGGCGGAGTGGCGTTCACCCGCCAGGCCGACACCGCCGAGCTGGAATCGCCCACCTTGCTGCGCAGCGCGCCGCTGACCTTCATCGAGTCGGTGCTGCTGCTGTTCCTGCGTCAGCAACTGGCCGAGGCCGATACGCGCGGCGAGCGCGCGGTGGTGGACGAGGCGCAGTTGGTGGAGGCGTTGTCGGTGTACGAAAAGAACGTGTCCACCGACAGGGCCGGGTTTACGCGGCGGGTGATGACGGCCATCGGCAAGATGCGCGAGAACCAGTTGCTGTCGCGGTTGCGCGGCAGCGAGGAGCGTTACGAGGTGTCGCCGGTGTTGAAGTTGTTGTTCTCGGCCGAGGATGTGCAGGCGTTGGTGGAGGCGTATCGGGAGTTGCGCGAGGGGGAGGTTGCGGCGGAGTGATGTCGTCTGTGCCTGGGACGGCATCTCCCTTTTCCCATCGGGAGAAGGTGCCCGTAGGGCGGATGAGGGTACGGCGTTGGGCGATGGTTGGTTTGTTGTGGGCTGTGGGTTGTGGGTTTGCTTGAGGTTGGGTGGAGTAGAGCGAAGCAAGGCTTTCACGCCCTTGCGGGCGCGAGTCACTTTCTTTGCTTGTGCAAATAAAGTAACCAAAGAAACACACCCCGTCCTCGCGCCTTCCGCGCTGCGCGCTCCAGGTGCGCAAGGCCGGCAGAAATTTTTGTAAGGGACATCCCTGTCCCTTACAAAAACGTCGCGCATCCCTGCGCGCCGCCCTGCGGGTTGTATCTGCCGGCCTTGCCGCTGCGGTATGGGGGCCCGGAAAGCAAACTGCGCAAGCAACGGCAACGGCAACGGCAACGGCAACGGCAACGGCAAGGCAACAGCAACAGCAACAGCAACAGCAACAGCGGCAGCAAAAGCGATGGCAATGGCATGGCAATGGCATGGCAAAAACAACGGCAACGGCAGTAGCAGTAGCGGCAAGGACACCAACAACAGCAACAGCGGCGAGAAAAAGAACACGTGAGGTTTTGTAAGAAACGCAGTGGCGTTCGCAGCAGACGTCGATGCAGTCGCAAAGAGCGATGTAGTAACGAAAAATAGCGATGTAGTAACGAAAGACGGTGCAGTGGGCGAGAAGGAGCAGTGGTGGTCGGTTCATGCCAAGCGTGTTGATGGTGCAGACGTTCGAAGAACAAACCTGCTGCCGCGTGTCTTACGGCCGTCGCCTCAACGGCCCAGGGCACCCGCTCTTGTAGGAGCGACCTTGGTCGCGAAGCCGTCCACGCACCCCATCCGTCGTTCTGCCACGCTCGTCCCGCAACACGCAACACGCAACACGCAACACGCAACACCGCACCACAAGAAATGCGTCACCGTTCGTATTGACCTGTCCCTGGTGTCTCTGTCGTTCCGTTTTTGGTGAGTGAGCAATGAATTCCCAGTCCAACCTGTCGCCGGCGTCGCCGGGTGCTTCCTTGTTTGCCGAGACGCTGGCTGAGCAGCGTGCGCAGCAGTTTCGTATGCGGCGGTTGCAGGTGCACAACTGGGGGACGTTCAACGGGTTGACCGAGGTGCCGATCGCGGAGAAGGGCTTCCTGTTCGTGGGGCGGTCCGGGTCTGGCAAGTCGACGTTGCTGGATGCGATGTCGGCATTGTTGACGCCGCCGAGCATCGTGGACTTCAACGCCGCCGCGCGCGAGGCCGAGCGCAGTGGGCGCGACCGTAGCCTGGTGTCGTATGTGCGCGGTGCCTGGGCTGATCAGCAGGACAGCGCGTCCGGTGAGATCGCCACGCAGTACCTGCGCAAGGGCGCGACCTGGACGGCGTTGGTATTGGAGTATCGCAACGCGCAAGGCGAGGCGGTGAGCCTGGTGCGGCTGTTCTGGATCGCCGGCAGCGGCAATGCCGCGGCGGATGTGCGCCGGCATTACATGGTGGTGCCGCGCGCGTTCGATGTGGCCAGCGAACTGGAGGGTTTCGATCTGGATCTGCGCAAGCTCAAGGCGCGGCTGGGCGAGGACGTGGCGCATTTCGACGGGTTCGCCGGCTATGCCGAGCGCTTCCGGCATGCGTTGGGCATCGGCAACGACATGGCACTGCGGCTGCTGCACAAGACCCAGTCAGCGAAGAACCTCGGCGATCTCAACGCCTTCCTGCGTGGCTTCATGCTCGATGAGCCGCGCACCTTCGAAGCGGCAGACCGGCTGGTCGAAGACTTCGCCGAGCTCGATGGTGCGCACCATGCAGTGGTCACCGCGCGACGGCAGGTGGAGACGCTCAGCCCGGCGCGCGAGCACCATGCCGCGCTGATGGCCTTGCGCCGCAGCGTTGGCGATTTGCGTGAATTGCAGCTGGGCGTGGACAGCTACCGCGAGCAACAACGGCTGGCCTTGCTGGAGGCGCGCCTGCAGGAGGTCGACAGCCAGGACCGCGGCCTGGCCGGCGAAGAAGGCCAGCGCCGTGAGTCGTTGGACAACCACGAACAGAAACTGGCCGGGCTGGAGCGCGAACAGCGCGCCGCCGGCGGTGAGCAGATCGAAGAACTCGAACGCGAGCGCGTGCGGGTGGAACGCGAGCGCGATGAGCGCCTGCGTCGCCGTGCGCAGATCGAGCAGGCCTGCCGCCAGCTCGGCACCGCCTTGGCCGCCGGCGCCAGTGGGTTCGCCGCCCAGGTGGCGCATGCGCAGGGCGTGCTCGATGGCGGCAAGCAGCACGCCAGCGCACTGGACGAGGCCATCGCCGAGCGCATGGGCGAACGCCGCGACGACGAGCGCCGCTTTGCCGAGATCCGCGCCGAGCTGGACGTGTTGAAGAAAGCGCCGTCGAGCATGCCCGCACCGATGCAGGCGCTGCGCGCGCGGCTGTGCGACGACACCGGCATTGCCGAATCGGCGCTGCCTTTTGTCGGCGAGCTGTTGCAAGTGCGCGAGGACCAGGTGGCCTGGCGTGGCGCGATCGAGCGCGTGCTGCACGGCTTTGCGCAGTCGCTGCTGGTGGACGAGCGGCATTACGCGCAGGTCAGCGAATGGGTCAACCGCACCCACATCGGCACGCGGCTGGTGTACTTCCGCGTGCGCCGCAATGACGAGCTGCATTCGCGCCGTGTCGATCCCAACGCACTGCCCGGCAAGCTGCAACTGCGCGAGCATGCCTTCACCGAGTGGCTGCGCAACGAGCTCACCCGTCGCTTCGATTACGCCTGCGTGGACAACGCCGCAGCGCTGCGCAATGCCGACCGCGCCATCACCCGCGAAGGGCAGGTCAAGCATCCCGGCGACCGCTACGAAAAGGACGACCGCCACGCCGTCAACGACCGCAAGCGCTGGCTGCTCGGTCACGACAACCGCGACAAGCTCAAGGTCTTCGAGCGCGAAGCGCAGGCCCTGGCCCAGCGCATTGCCAGTTGCGACGCCGACGTGGCCGCGCTGCGCAAGCAACGCGAGCAGGACCAGGAAAAACAGCTGGCCGCGCACACCCTGGTGGAGCGCGACTGGGACGAGATCGACGTCGGCCCCAAGCTGCAACGCCTGAGCGATATCGACGAACAACTGCAACAGCTGCGCGAAGGCGATAGCGGCCTGCGTGCACTGGGCCAGGCGATCGACACCGCGCGCACGCTGCGCGATCAGGCCAAGCGCACGTATGAAGACGTACGGCTTGAGCGCGCGCAGCTGGCACGCGAGCGCGTGCGGCTGGAACAGCAGCAGGCCGCCTGCGCCGGCCGTGCCGGCACCGCTGCGCTTACACCCACGCAGTTGCAGGGCTTGCAGGAGCGCCTGGCTGCGTTGGCCCCGCTGTCGCTGGACAATCTGGAAGCGCATTTCCGTGTGGTCGAACGTGGGCTGGCCGAGCAACTGGCCGAAAGCCAGGGCCGCGACAGCCGGCTCAGCGCGCAGCTGCTCGAATGCTTCCGCCGGTATTGCCAGCAGTGGCCGGAAGACAGCGGCGACTTCACCGTGAGCCTGGCCAGCGCCGACGATTTCCTCGCGCGGCTGGACCGGCTGGAAAGCGATGGCTTGCCGCGTCACGAGCACCGCTTCTTCGACCTGCTGCAGACCCAGAGCAAGAACAATCTGCTTGCCTTGCAGCGCCACACCGCCGAAGCCCACAAGGGCATCAAGCAGCGCATGGACGAGGTCAACGCCAGCCTGGAGCAGGTGCCGTTCAATCGCGACACCATCCTGACCATCGAGGTGAGCGACCGTCGCCTGGCCGAGGTGCAGGAATTCCAGCAGCAGCTACGCGCCGTGTTGTCGCATCAGCAGACCGAAGATCGCGCGTTGGCCGAAGCGCAGTTCGCCACCTTGCGCACGCTGGTGGCGCGGCTTGGCGCGCAGGAGCCGGAGGCGCGGCGCTGGCGCGAGCAGGTACTGGATGTGCGCCTGCATGTGGAATTCATCGGCGTGGAACTGGATGCACAGAGCCGCGCGCAGGTGGAGATCTACCGCAGCGGCGCCGGCAAGTCCGGCGGCCAGCGCCAGAAGCTGGCCACCACCTGCCTGGCGGCCGCGCTGCGGTATCAGCTGGGCGGCGAAGACGGCGAATTGCCGCGCTATTGCGCCGTGGTGCTGGACGAAGCCTTCGACAAGGCCGACAACGAATTCACCGCGCTGGCGATGAACATCTTCGAGAATTTCGGCTTCCAGATGGTGGTGGCCACGCCGCTGAAGTCGGTGATGACGCTGGAGCCCTTCATCGGCGGTGCGTGCTTCGTGGAAATCAGCGGCCGCCACAATTCCGGCGTGTTGTTGATCGAGTACGACGAACAGGCGCAGCGCTTGAAACTGCCAGAGCGCTCGCGTGGGGAAGAAGCGGCGGTGCCGGCCGAACAGGGTGGCGCTGTGGCACCAGGCGAGCGCGCAGAACGTGCTCCGGTGATCGCTGTGGAGTCTGGCGACGCGGCAAGCGTGCACGTAGCGGAGAGCACGGCAGAGTCTGCGCAGGGCGATGCAGCCACGGACGGACACTCGCGCGGCAACACGCGCACACGCGCGGCGGCCACCGCATCGATGGCGGCGCCAGTGCCTGCGCCCGCTGGCAAGCGCAGCACGGCTGCAGCTGCAACACCAGCGCCGGCCGCGCCAGCCACGCGCACGGCGGACGCGTCGAACGGGCAGCGCAAACAGGCTGCAACGCCTGTCACGCCGCCGAAGCCAACCAAGCCGGCGAGCACGCGGTCTGGGTCCTCCGGCAAGCCCGCTGCCAAGCGCACAACCACCGCGAAAGCCGCGGCCGTGCCGAAGGCCTCCAACGCCACGCCGGCCGTTGCGGCCAAGCGCACGGGCAAGGCGCCGAAACGCGTGAGCAAGCCAGCATCAGCTCAGAAGGTGGCCAAACCGGTATCGAAATCCAAGCCCACGGCCAAGCCCGCGACGGCGGCTTCCGCCACGAGCCGCGCTGCGTCCACACGCGGCTCTGCTCCCAAGGCGCGCAGCAAACGCTGAGCGCGGGCCCCGCGACGCGCCACCGGGGCGGTCGCGGGGGCGCGGTGTCTACGCGATGCGGCCGCACACCTGCAGTCGCGCCGCGCCTGCAACGGCGACAGGGATGGACGCGCGCACGCGGGCGTTGCAGCGTTGCCAATGACGCCCGCTGACTGGATGGCACGCCTGTGTCGCACGTCGTGTGCCGCCCCGGCTTCAAGCGAGAGCCGGCCCACGGATACGCCGCCGCTCCAGGCAGGCCACGCCCGCAGCGACACCTGCAGGCTGTCCTGAAGGCTGCAGACACGCACGCACGTCAGGCCTCACGCGGAAGACCTCAGCGTACCCATCAAGCCAACCGCCACCGGCAGGCGCACCTACATCCCGACACGCGCGGATAAGAATCGTTATCATTGATGGCTGGATGTGTCCGCTCTGCGGCGTATCGCCCCAGCAGAAGAGCCCGATGACCCCACTCCCTACGCGTCGCCACCTGTTGTTCGTGTCCCTGGTGGCCGCATTCCCGGCCGCCGCCCAGGAGGCCAGCCTGCTCGACGCCATCGTGGTCAGCGAAAAGCGCGGCCTGTATCGGCCCGAAAAAGCCGCTGGCGCCACCCGTACCCAGACGCCGGTGGAGCGCATTCCGCAGGCCATCCAGGTGGTACCGCGTTCAGTGATCGACGAGCAGCAGCTCACCCGGCTGGTCGATGTGGTGGCCAATGTCTCCAACGTGCAGCCCGGCGGCACGCAGGGCAATCGCTCGGAGACCTTCGTGATCCGTGGCTTCGAAGCGTCTTCGTACGCGGTCGACGGCATCCTGCTCAATCCGGCGCAGAACTTCACCGAAACCGTGCGCGATCTGGCCAATGTCGCGCAGGTGGAAGTGCTCAAAGGCCCGGCGGCAGTGCTGTATGGGCGTGGCGAACCGGGCGGGGTGATCAACCTGGTCACGCTGCGGCCGGACGATACGTTCGGCGGCAACGCCTCGGTGCAGGTGGCCGAGCACGGCCTGCGCCGCGTGCAGTCCAGCATCACCGGGCCGCTGAGCCCCACGCTGTCGGCGCGTCTGAGCGCGGCGGCGCAGCAGACCGGCAGTTTCCGTGACGCCCAGGCCGATGGCGACCGCGTATTTGTGTCGCCGTCGCTGGCGTGGCGGCCGAATGAGCGCATGCGCGCGGATCTGGATATCGAATACACCCGCCAGACCAGCCCGGGCGACCGTGGTCTGGTGGCCATCGACGGAGTGGTGCGTGGCCCGTCGCAGCGCAGCTTCGGCGAGCCGTGGTCGCGCAATCGCGGCACCTCGCGCACGGCCCGCGGGCGTATCGAAGTCGACGCCACCGATTGGCTCACGCTGCGCCAGATCGTCAATCACCAGGACGGCGACAGCGGCCGCGACGTGGCCGACTTCACCGGCTTCAGTGCCGACCGCGCGTTCCTGCAGCGCCGCGCCGTGCGCCAGGACCAGCAGGTGCGCGCCACCACCTCGCAGACCGAAGCGCTGGCGCGTTTCGACACCGGCCCGTTGCGCCATCAGGTCCTGGCCGGTGCCGAATATGTCGATGCGCATCGCCACACCGACGAGGCCCGTGCGCCACTGGCGCGCATCAGCGTGCGCGCTCCGGTGCAGGGCGCCTTGCCGGGCACCTATGTGCCGGCGCGCGAGATCGCCGTCGATGCGCGCTACGCTGCGCTGTACGTGCAGGACCAGATCAGCCTGGGCGAGCGCTGGGCTGTGCTGGCCGGCGTGCGCTGGGACGATGTGCAACAGACCACTGTCGACAACGGTGCGCGTACGCGCGAAGACGGCCGGCGCGCCTCGCCGCGCCTGGGCGTGGTGTGGAAGGCCGCACCGCAGTTGTCGCTGTATGCCAATACTTCCACCTCGTTTCGCCCACGCAGCGCCAGCGTGTTTGCCGGTGGCAGCGCGCCGCCGGAAACCGGCCGCCAGTACGAGCTCGGCATGAAGAGTGCGCTGCTCGACAACCGCGTGCTCGCCACCGTCGCCGCGTTCCAGATCACCAAGGACAATGTCGCCACCGCCGACCCGAACAACGATGGCTTCGTGCTCGTCACCGGCCAGCAGCGCGTGCGCGGACTGGAGCTGGATGTCACCGGCGAACTCACCCCGAACTGGCGCCTGATCCTGGGCGCCGGTTATCTGGACGCGCAGGTCACCCGCGACACCGTCATCGCCACCGGCAACCGCCTGCGTGGCGTGCCACGCGTCAGTGCCAGCCTGTGGAGCACCTACCACGTCGCCAGCGGCCCGCTGTACGGGCTGACGCTAGGCGCGGGCGCCGTGCATGTGGGCGAGCGCGAAGGCGATCTCGCCAACAGCTACCTCATCCCCGGGTACACGCGCTTCGATGCGTCGGCGGCGTATCGCTTCGGCGGCCGCTACCAACTGGCGCTGCTGCTGCGCAACCTCGGCAACCGCTTCTACATCGAACAACCGGTGACGCAAACCACCAACTACCCCGGCGCGCCCCGCACGCTGTCGGCAACGCTGAGCATGGAGTTCTAGGCATCGCATTGGCGAACGGCGCCACGCTGCCGCGGCGTGCGTCTCAGTGCAGCAGGTCCCAGCCCATCTTCCCGATCAATACCACTACCAGCACCAGGAACAACTGCCGGATCAACGGCGTGCCGCCCCGCAATGCCAACCGCGTGCCGGCCACCGCGCCGGCCACGTTGGCCGCGGCCATCGGCACGCCAATCGCCAGCATCACCTGGCCGGTGGGCAGGAAGAACGACAGTGCCGCTAGGTTGGTCGCCAGGTTCACCACCTTGGCCGCAGCCGAGGCGCGCAAAAAATCCAGCCCGAAGAAGCGGATGAACAGGAAGATCAGAAAGCTGCCCGTGCCCGGGCCGAAGAAGCCATCGTAGAAGCCGATCGCCGCGCCCATCGCCAAGGCGGTGACCAACTCGCGGCGGCCGATGGCGCGCGGGCGGTGCAGGGCGCCGAAGTCCTTCTTGATCAGCGTGTAGCCCAGCATTGCGATCAGCAACACCAGAATCAGCGGCCGCACCGCCTGCTTGGGCAGCAGGCTCACCGCCGTCGCACCCAGAAACGAAAACGTAAACGCCGCCGCAGTGGCGTAGAGCACCGGCCGCCACGGAAACCGCACATTGCGCGCATAGCGCCACGCCGATGCACCGGTGCCGAACATCGCACTGAATTTGTTGGTGCCCAGGATCAGTGACGGCGCCTGCTGCGGCAGCGTGGCAAACAGCCCCGGTAACTGGATCAACCCGCCGCCGCCCACCGCCGCATCCACCAGCCCGGCCACGAAGGCGATGCACAGCAGCCACGGCAACTCGGTGGGAACCAGTTCCAGCAAGGCGGCGCTCCGCACGACGGGGGCGACAGCATAGCCGCCGCACTGACGGCGCTCCACGCCGAGTTGCTCGCATGCGTGTCGCGATGTTCTCCGCGCACCGGTCGCGGCAATCACAAGGACAACAACGCCGCTGTTCTGCGTGGCAACAAGCAAGGCGCGCAGCTGCGTACGCCCGTGCTCGGCGATCTACGCTGGCGACTCCCCGTCGCGGTTCAAAAAGCCGTGCGAGGTTGCCGCGGAGCGATTACGGCGCAGGCCGCTGTCCACCGCAAGAATGCGGCGGCGCGCACGCGCGCTGTAAGAGCGGCTAACAAAACGTAGCGAGCAGTCGTCAGGTGGGTGCGGACGGCGCGGAGGAACCGGAATGTACGTGGGTACATGCCGATTCCGAGCACCGGCCGCGCCCGCCTGACGGCTGCGCAGTCATTTTGATAGCTGCTCTAAGCCGGCCAAGGCGTACTCGGCACAAGCCTGCGTCTTCATCCCAATGGTCGTCGATGCAGTTCCAGTAGTCGCGGTGTTCGCGCACCAGGGCAGCCTTGAGCCCCTTGGCCTGCTGCGGCTAGCCATCGGCCTTCACGCGAGTGATCTCGAAGCGCGCGTTGCTGTTGGCATCGGCGCCGTCGGTGCCGTCGACAAGGGGCGCACGCCGACCAGCGCTTTGTTGTTGCGCGCCTGCGCAGCTGTGCAGCAAGCGCGGCCCGGATTAAGACGTAAGCGGTGGTTTTACTGAAGCCCGCCTGCGGAAGAGAGGTAGGCGTGAGAGTAATGCGCGCAGCCTCGCTGATTGCCACGCACAAAGCTACGAGCTACTGCCAAGAACGCCACTACGCAACCTTGCGCGTACGAAGTGACCGAAGACGCGCGCGCAAGGAGCATCACTACAACGTGCGTATCAGTGCCCACTCACGCTCCCGCACACGTCAACTACCAAGTAGAAGCCCGCATCCAATGCCCAATCCCTAATCCCTAATCCCCAATCCCCAATCCCCAATTCCCAATTCCCAATTCCCAATCCCCAATTCCCACCCCAAGTCCCAATTCCCAATTCCCAACCGCAGCCCCCACAATCCCACCATGTCACCGTCCACACCCACCGATCCCTGTCCCTGCGGCCGTGCCGCCGGCTACGCCCAGTGCTGCGGCCAGTACCATGCCGGCGCTGCGGCGCCCGATGCGGAAACGCTGATGCGCGCGCGCTACAGCGCTTATGTCCGCCGCAACGTCGATTACCTGCTGGCGAGCTGGCATCCGTCCACGCGGCCGGCCGAGCTGGCGCTGGACGAAGGCGGCCGCACCACCTGGCTGGGCTTGAACGTGCAGCGCGCCATCACCACCGGCGTGGACACCGCCGAGGTGGTGTTCCTGGCCCGTTACCGCATCGGCGGTGGCAGTGCGGTACGCATGACCGAACACAGCCGGTTCGTGCGCGAGGACGGCCACTGGTATTACCTCGACGCCCGGTAAGGTCGCGCTGACGCACCGACGTCATCGCCCAACGCCGCACCGGCGATCACGGTGCAAGGCCGGCGCGCCACTCGGTCTGCCGGGTCGCCGGTCATTCTGGCAGTCGCGCCCACGTGCCGCGCCAGCCAGCCCCAACCGCCCGACGAACGGCGCCATCCCGCCCGGTTTGTCGACGCCACGTTCGCAGCCGATCCCGGAAGCTTGCCGCGCCGGCGGACTGCGCCGCGGGGCGGGACGGGATCATGGCAACCTTCAATCTCTGGCACTGGCTGCTGCTGGCACTGGTGGTGTTCGCGATCGTGCTGCCGACGCTGGTAGCCGCGGCGATGATCTGGTTCGGCCCCCGTCACGACACCCCGCGCCTGCCACGCAGCGTCCGCCACAGTGGCGACGCCACCGGCGCCACCAGCGCCACCCCAGCCCTGTCGCTGCTGTCGGGCATCACTGGCGACGGCAGCTAAACCAGCGCCGTCGCACCATCACGGCGGCGCAGCCAGCATCACGGCCCCAGCAATACGCCAGACGCCCGCCTGATTCCTGCGCCCCCTGCACGCGCCCCGGCCGTCAGGTTGGCTATGCTCCCCGGCTCGACCCGCCGCACAGGAGCCTTCATCGCATGCCGTTCGTTTTTCTGCCGGCCCTGAGCCCATGACGCCGCTGCGGCGTGCGTTGCCGCTGCTGCTGGGCCTGGTGCCGTTCGCCGCCTGGGCCGACCCCGCATTCGACCGTTGCCTGGCCGGGTTGCAGACCCAGGCCGCCGCCAAGGGTGTGGATGCCGCCAGCTTCCAGCGCTTCACCGCCGGTCTGGCCGCCGACCCCAGCGTGTTGCCGCTGCTGGACGCGCAACCGGAATTCACCACCCCGATCTGGGACTACCTGGCCAGCCTGGTCGATAGCCAGCGCGTGAGCGATGGCCAGGCCATGTTGGTGACCCACCGCGAGCTGCTCACCCGCCTGTCCGAACAAACCGGCGTGGACCCGGCCACCATCGTGGCGGTGTGGGGCGTGGAGAGCGATTACGGCCGCATCACCGGCAAGCGCCCGCTGCTGGTGTCGCTGGCCACGCTGTCGTGCGCCGGCCGCCGCCAGCCGTTCTTCCGCGACGAATTCGTGGCCCTGCTCGGCTTGTTGCAGCAGGGCGACCTGGCGCCCGAGGGGTTGACCGGCTCCTGGGCCGGTGCGTTCGGGCAGACCCAGTTCATGCCGTCCACCTATGCGCGCATCGCCGTCGACGGCGATGGTGATGGCCGCCGCAACCTGGTCGCCAGCATTCCCGACGCGCTGGCCTCCACCGCCAACTATCTGGTCAAGGCCGGCTGGGAACGCGCCCGCCCCTGGGGCATGGAAGTGCGCCTGCCGGCCGGCTTCGACGCCAACAAGGCCGGCCGCACCCGCCGCCAACCGCTGCAGGCCTGGCAGGCCGCCGGCCTGCTCGGCACCGATGGCAAGCCGCTCGCCCCGACCGGGCTGCCGGCCGAGACCGCCGCCGCCCTGTTGTTGCCGGCCGGCCCCACCGGTCCCGCGTTCCTGGTGTTTCGCAACTACGACGCGATCTACGCCTACAACGCCGCCGAAAGCTACGCGCTCTCGATCGCGCTGCTGGCCGATCGCCTGCGCGGTGGCTCCGGCCTGGTCGCCGCCTGGCCCACCGACGATCCCGGCCTGGGCCGGCCCGAACGCCGGCAACTGCAGCAACTGCTGCTGGCCCGCGGCCACCAGATCGGCGAAGCCGATGGCATGGTCGGCACCGCCACCCGCCGCGCCATCCAGGTCGAGCAGACCCGCCTGGGCCTGCAGCCGGCCGATGGCCGCGCCGGCCAACGCATCCTCACCGCCTTGCGCACCGCCCCGCCGGTCACCGGCGCCGCCGTTCGCGGCACCGCGTTCACGCTGCCGGCCGCCTATCCCACATTCGTCCAATCTCCCATCGTCCAGAAGGCATCCCCCATGTCCGACGTCACCGGCCTGCGCACAGGCGACTTCCACGGTTTTCCCTCGCTGCTGATCGACACCCCGTATTCCACCGCGGCGATCAGCCTGTTCGGCGGCCAGCTGCTGTCGTTCGTGCCCAAGGGCGGGCAGGACGTGATGTGGCTGTCGCCCACCGCCAAGCAGCCGCCCACGCCCATCCGCGGCGGCGCACCGGTGTGCTGGCCGTACTTCGGTCGCCAGGATCAGACTGGTGACGTGCCGGCGCACGGCTTTGTCCGCACGGTGCCGTGGCAGCTCACCGAGAGCCGCCGCGAAGACGACGGCACTTTAGTGCTCACGCTCACGCCGCCGACCTTCGATGACCTGGCGCTGCGCCTGCACATGACCCTGCGCATCGGCCGCACGCTCGAACAACGCCTGGTCACCGAAAACGTCAGCAAGGCGCCGGTGCGCTTCACCCAGGCCCTGCACAACTATTTCCGCGTCGGCGACGCGCTCAAGGTGAGCGTGCAGGGCCTGGAAGGGCTGGACTATCTCGACAAGTACGAGAACTACGCCACCGCGCACCGCCAGCAGGGCGACTGGAGCCTGCGCGATCCGCGCGACCCTGGCCGCAGCGACCGCATCTACACCAACGCCGGCGGCCACTACACCCTGACCGACCCGGTGCTGGGCCGCCGCATCGACATCCGCACCGAAGGCAGCCGCTCGCTGGTGGCCTGGAATCCGGGCGAAGACGCCGCCAGCAAGATGGCCGACGTCGGCACCGGCTGGCGCGACTACGTCTGCCTGGAAGCCGCCAACGCCGGCCCGGACGTGATCGAACTGGCGCCCGGCGCCAGCCACACGCTGGGCCAGACCATCAGCGTGGAATAACCGCAAGAATTGCCTAAGAACCTGTTCACGATCTTCTGAGTAATAGGGCCAAGAAGGCCAAATGGATGAACTGCAGGCTGGTGTTGAGTTTGCGCTCGCAGTTCTTCCATAGCCTTCGGTTCTTCTCCAGCCAAGCAAAACTACGTTCGACGATCCATCGCTTGGGCATGACCTTGAAGGTGTGCAGTTCGCTGCGCTTGGCAATCTGCACCGTGAGCTGCTCGCCTAAAATCTCTCGCACGCCGTCGGCGAACCGTACTCCGGTGTAACCGCTGTCGCACAGTAAGCTTCGTACATGCGTCAAGTTTGACTGGCAGCGCTCCAACGCCTGCAGCGCACCTTTGCGGTCGGTCACCTCCGCCGTCGTCACCGCGATTGCATGGGGCAATCCCTGAGTATCAACAGCGACATGCCGCTTGATGCCCGACACCTTCTTGCCCGCGTCATATCCCTTTTGCCCTGCTGTGTCCGTGTTCTTTACGCTCTGCGCGTCCACGATCAAGAACCTGGTGCAGGCGTTGCGCTCCTGTCTGGCGCGGGCCACGCCAACCTGATTTTTTAAGTGCCTGCTCCAGCAGGCTCACTCCCTCATCGTTGCACTCGCTCCACTTGGCAAAGTACGAGTGCACGGTCCGCCACTTCGGAAAGTCGCTGGGGAGCGCTCGCCATTGGCAACCGGTTCGCAGCACGTACAACACTGCGCACCACACCTCATACACATCCACACGGCGTGGCTTGGTGCGCTTACGCGCTTGTTCAAGGATCGGCAGCACGTGTTCGAACTGCTCCCGGCTCATGTCGCTCGGATAGGTTTTTTGGCGCATCCGCATAGTCTGCACTGATCAGGAAAGATCGTGAACAGGTTCTAAGCCACTCTCACAACCCGCGCTGCTTCCCAAGACAGTAACGAGGCAGCAACGACTCCCTTCTCCCATCGGGAGAAGGTGCACCGCAGGGGCGGATGAGGGGACGTGCGAAGCCTGGTGAAGTTGAGTGCACCTGTGGCTTCGCCCCGTACCCTCACCCCAACCCCTCTCCCGGCGGGAGAGGCGCTCTAACTCCATCACGCTGATCTTGCGCCAGACACAGGCCAGGCGCTTCCCTTCTCCCATCGGGAGAAGGTGCGCGAAGGGCGGATGAGGGGACGTGCGAAGCCTGGTGAAGTTTGAGTGCACGTCTGGCTTCGCCCCGTACCCTCACTCCAACCCCTTTCCCGGCGGGAGAGGGGCTCTAACTCCATCACGCTGATCTTGCGCCAGACACAGGCCAGGCGCTTCCTTTCTACCTTCGGGAGAAGGTGCACCGCAGGGGCGGATGAGGGGACGGGGCGTATCAGGCGGCAGCCCATCCCCATGACCCCACTACCCACTCCACCGCTACACTCGCCGCTTCGCCCCTGCGTGCCGCGCGATGTCCATCTCTCCTGATTCCGCATCCGCTCCCGCTCCGGGCCGGCGCCGCGCCGCACTGATCTTCATCTTCATCACCGTGCTGATCGACGTGCTGTCCTTCGGCGTCATCATCCCGGTGCTGCCCGATCTGGTCAGGCAATTCACCGGCGGCGACTACGCGGCCGCAGCCGGCTGGATCGGCTGGTTCGGGTTCCTGTTCGCCGCCATCCAGTTCGTGTGCTCGCCGCTGCAGGGCACTTTGTCCGACCGCTACGGCCGCCGCCCGGTGATCCTGCTGTCGTGCCTGGGGCTGGGCCTGGATTTCATCCTGATGGCACTCGCCCACACCCTGCCGATGCTGCTGCTGGCGCGGGTGATTTCAGGCGTGTGTTCGGCCAGCTTTTCCACCGCCAATGCCTACATCGCCGATGTCACCCCGGCCGACAAGCGCGCCGGCGCGTTCGGCATGCTCGGCGCCGCATTCGGCATTGGCTTTGTCGCCGGCCCGTTGATCGGTGGCTGGCTGGGCAGCATCGGCCTGCGCTGGCCGTTCTGGTTCGCCGCCGGCCTGGCGCTGTTGAACGTGCTGTACGGCTGGTTCGTGCTGCCCGAGTCGCTGCCGTCGGAGCGCCGCACCGCGCGGCTGGACTGGTCGCATGCCAATCCGTTCGGTGCGTTGAAGCTGCTGCGCCGCTACCCGCAGGTGTTCGGCCTGGCCTCGGTGGTGTTCCTGGCCAACCTGGCCCATTACGTCTACCCCAGCATCTTCGTGCTGTTTGCCAGCTACCAGTACCACTGGGGCCCGCGCGAGGTGAGCTGGGTGCTGGCCGGTGTCGGGGTGTGCAGCATCATCGTCAACGCCGTGCTGGTCGGCCGCATCGTGCGCTGGCTGGGTGAGCGGCGCGCGCTGTTGCTCGGGCTGGGCTGCGGCGTGATCGGCTTTGTGATCTACGGCCTGGCCGACAGCGGCCGCACCTTTCTGCTGGGCGTGCCGATCAGTGCCTTCTGGGCGGTTGCCGCCCCGGCTGCGCAAGCCTTGATTACCCGCGAAGTCGGTGCCGACGCCCAGGGCCGCGTGCAGGGCGCGCTCACCAGCCTGGTCAGCCTGGGCGGCATCGCCGGCCCGCTGTTGTTCGCCAATGTCTTTGCCTGGTTCATCGGCAGTGGCGCGCCGCTGCACCTGCCCGGCGCCCCCTGGTTGCTGGCCGGCCTGCTGCTGGCCGCGGGCTGGTTCATGGCCTGGAAGCGGGCAGGGCGCAGCCCGGCACTGGCGCAGGGCTGAAACCAACCGGTTCATGCAGCGGACGCGCCCGCTTTTTGCCTGGCTCGCATGCCCTGCTAGGCTGAGCAGCTTGGCTTTTGACTGTCTTCCTACGCATGCGTTCTGACACCCCGGTTGCCCCGCTTTCGGCTGCGCTCGCGCTGCGGCATGCCACGCAGGAGGCGCACACCCGGGTTGAGGCGGTGCCGCTGATGCAGGCGCTGGGGCAGGGCCACATCGATGCCGATACCTACGCGCAGGTGCTGCGCCGGCATCACCGGCTGCTGGCCGGCTTCGAAGAACAGCTGAGCGACTGGCTGGTGACCCTGGTGGGCAGCGGCTGGCAGTACCGCCGCCGGGTGCCGGCCTTGCGCGAGGATCTGCGCGTGCTCGGCCAACCCGTCGATGCCGCCGTGCCGCCGCCGCCGGCCAGCAGCGAGGCGGTGCGCTGGGGCATGCTGTATGTCATCGAAGGCTCTCAGCTGGGCGGCCGGGTAATCGCACGCATGCTGCGCAAACATCAGCCGGGCCTGGCGCACGCATTGCACTATTTCGAACTGGCCGACGAAGACCCGGCCGGCTGGCGGCGCTTTCAGGCGGTGCTCGAGCAACGCCTGCAGAGCGCCGCGGCGCGTGCTGACGCCATCGCCGGCGCGCAGGCCATGTTTGCCCATTTCCACACCTGCCTGGCAGCGGAGGCACGTCCTTGAGCACTGCAACCAACCCGTTGGACCTGGACGTCTGCGCGCGCGAACCCATCCATATTCCCGGCCTGATCCAGCCCTACGGCGTGTTGCTGGTGATCGACCCCGCCGACGGCCGCATCGTGCAGGCCAGCACCACCGCCGCCGATCTGCTCGGCGTGCCGATGGCCGTGCTGCTTGGCATGCCCTACACCCAGGTGCTGACGCTGCCCGAAGCACAGCCGTTCGCCGTCGATGACCAGCCGCAGCACCTGATGCATGCCGAGGTGCGGTTCCCGCAACGCACCACGCCGCCAGACAGCGCCTGGGTGGCGGCCTGGCATCTGTATCCGCAGCAGTGGCTGGTGGAAATGGAGCCGCGCGATGCACGCCTGCTCGATGTCACCCTGCGCGAGGCGATGCCGCTGCTGCGCAGTGTCGAACGCGACCCCGGCATCGCCGAGGCCGCGGTGCGCGTGGCCAAGGGCCTGCGCAGCCTGATCGGCTTCGACCGCGTGATGATCTACCGCTTCGATGAGGAGTGGAACGGCGACATCATCGCCGAGGCGCGCAAGCCGGAGCTGGAGGCCTATCTCGGCCTGCATTACCCCGCCAGCGACATTCCGGCGCAGGCGCGCGCGCTGTACCTGCGCAACCGGGTTCGCCAGATCGCCGATGTCGGCTACCAGCCGTCGCCGATCCAGCCCACCGTGCACCCGCAGTTGGGCACGCCGGTGGATTTGAGCGATGTGAGCCTGCGCAGCGTCTCGCCGGTGCACCTGGAGTACCTGGCCAACATGGGCGTCACCGCCACGCTGGTCGCCTCCATCGTGGTCAACGATGCGCTGTGGGGGTTGATCTCCTGCCATCACTACAGCCCGCATTTCACCAACCACGCCATGCGCGATGTCACCGATGCGGTGGCGCGCACCTTGGCCGGGCGGATCGGCGCGCTGCAGGCGGTGGCCCGTGCGCGCCTGGAATCGGTGCTACTCACCGTGCGCGAAAAACTCATCACCGACTTCAACGATGCCGAGCACATGACCGTGGCGCTGCTCGACGACATGGCCCCGGACCTGATGGATGTGGTGGACGCCGACGGTGTGGCGATCTTCCACGGCAACGACATCAGCCGCCACGGCACCACCCCGGACGTGGCGGCGCTGCGGCGCATCCGCGATCACATCGAGTCCGAACACCACGAGGCCCTGCGCGAAGATGCGGTCGGCGCGCTGCATGTGGACGCCATCGGCGAGGTCTTCCCCGAGCTCGCCGACCTGGCGCCATTGGCGGCCGGCTTCATCTTCGTGCCGCTGATGCCGCAATCGCGCAGCGCCCTGCTATGGACCCGCCGCGAGCAGATCCAGCAGATCAAATGGGCCGGCAATCCGCAGCTGGCCAAGCTGGAAGACATTCCCAACTCGCGCTTGTCGCCACGCAAGAGTTTCGATCTGTGGCAGCAAACGGTGCGCGGCCGTGCGCGGCGCTGGTCGCCGCTGCATCTGGAATCGGCCCGCAGCCTGCGCGTGCTGATCGAACTGATGGAGCGCAAGCGCTTCCAGCAGGACTTCACCCTGCTGGAAGCCTCGCTCTCACGCCTGCGCGATGGCGTAGCCATCATCGAGCGCGGCACGGCCAACGCCGCGCACCGCCTGCTGTTCGTCAACACCGCCTTTGCCGATGTCTGTGGCAGCGACGTCGCCGAGCTCATCGGGCGTGACCTGCAGACGCTGTACGCCAGCGATGCACCACGCGCCAACGTGGAACTGTTGCAGGATGCGCTGCGCAACGGCCGGGCCGCCTACGTCACCTTGCCGTTGCAGGTGAGCGACGGCGCACCGGTCTATCGCCAGTTCCACCTTGAACCTCTCCCCAGCCCCAGCGGGGTGACCGCGCACTGGTTGTTGCAGCTGCGCGATCCGGAATAAGAGCAGCGATCAAAACGACTGCGCAGCCACCAGGCGGGCGCGGCCGGTGCTCGGGATCGGCATGACTCCGGTTCCTCCGCGCCGTCCGCACCCACCTGACGGCTGCTCGCTACGTGTTATCCGCCGCTCTAAGCCATCGTGCGCAGTGCGCGGGCGCACCCCGAGGCAACGCGGTGGCGAATACGCGCGCAGTCTTCGCGGCATCAAGCGTGGCGGCTTGAAGCTGCAGGACCACCGCCAGCCACATGCCGTGGCGGCAGTGACGTGCGGCACAGGCGCAGCGTCCATGGTGCTGCGCCTGTGCCTTGTCTCAGTGCTGCGGTCGGCGCGGCCGCAAGGCGATCAAGGTGATCGCACCGGCCAGCAAGCCCCAGAACGAGGCCCCGATCCCGCCCAAAGTGAGTCCGGAGGCGGTCACCAGGAAGGTGATCAGCGCCGCCTCGCGCTCCGGCTCCTCGCGCAA